>NVSO02000001.1 GCA_002401305.2 Rhodobiaceae bacterium
AGGAGTACTTTTTTACTCAGCTTAAGCTTGCGCTTTTTGGGGCAATCTTCTTTGCCTTTCCCGTTATTGCCTCCCAAATCTATATGTTTGTTGCTCCGGGGCTCTATAAGCAGGAACGTGGCGCCTTTTACCCCTATTTGATTGCGACGCCGGTCCTCTTTATTGCAGGCGGAAGCTTGGTTTATTACGTGATTATGCCTTTGGCCTTTACGTTTTTCCTCGGCATGCAGCAAGCGGGCGGTGATGGGCAGGCAGCGATTGAGCTGTTGCCACGGGTCAGCGAATACCTTGGGCTGATCATGCTTTTGATCTTTGCATTTGGACTTTGTTTCCAGTTGCCGGTTGTGCTGACACTGTTGGCGCGGGTCGGGCTTGTGAATGCACCTCAACTCCGAAAAGGCCGGAAATACGCAGTTGTTGCTGTGTTTGCAGTTGCTGCTGTGATGACGCCGCCTGATATCATCAGCCAAGTTGGTTTGGCGCTGCCGACCATGATCCTTTATGAGATTTCGATCATCGCTGTGATGATGATTGAGAAGAAGAGGGCTGCTGCGCGCGATGATGATGATGCGTCGAATATGGACACGCCAGATGATGGTGGGGAAACCCATCCCCCAGCGCCCTAAATTTTAGCCTGACCGCATTTTCCCCCATGCTGGACGGGGCCTGTTTGGGCCCGTATATAGATGAGCACTGACGCTTTTGCCCGGGCGCGATTCGCCCTTCCGATCCATATAGTTAGTCGAGACGGATATGATTGATATCAAAGTCATTCGTGACAACCCTGATGCATTTGATGCGGCCCTTGCTAAACGCGGTGCTGACCCACAATCTGCAGCTCTTTTGGTGGTAGATACCAAACGGCGCGAAGTGGTTGCGGCAACTCAAGAAGCCCAAACCCGTCGGAATGCGGCCTCCAAAGCAATTGGGGCTGCCAAGGGACGCGGTGACGAGGAGGCAGCTCAAAAGGCCATTGCCGAAGTTGCTCACGTGAAGAAGGCTTTGCAAGACGGCGAAGAGCAGGAACGTCAGCTTACCGCCGAAATGGACGATTTATTGGCGCGTTTGCCCAATATTCCATACGATTCCGTACCAATTGGTGCCGGAGAAGAAGACAATGTTGAACATCATTATGAAGGTGCGAAGAAGAACTTTAGCTTCACGCCGAAAGAGCACTTCGATGTGGGCGAAGCTCTTGGGATGATGGATTTTGAAGCGGCTGCGAAAATGTCAGGCGCGCGGTTTGTTGTGCTGCGCCAGCATTTGGCCAAGTTGGAGCGGGCATTGGCCAACTTCATGCTGGATCTGCATACGACTGAAAAAGGCTATACAGAGATTTCCCCACCGGTTTTGGTGCGTGATGAAGCAATGTATGGCACCGGGCAATTGCCAAAATTCACCGAAGATGCTTTTCGCACTGAGGATGGATTTTGGCTGGTACCAACGGCTGAAGTGCCGCTGACCAATTTGTTTGCCAATACAATTGTCACCGAGGCTGAGCTTCCTGTTCGCATGACAGCTTATACGCCGTGTTTCCGGTCTGAAGCGGGGTCTGCTGGGCGTGATACACGCGGCATGATCCGGTTGCACCAATTCTCAAAAGTGGAAATGGTTTCAGTGACAACGCCGGATGCGTCTGACGCGGAACTTGAACGGATGTTGGGCTGTGCTGAGGACGTTTTGAAACGTTTGGGCCTGCATTACCGGGTGATGACTTTGTGCACCGGGGATATGGGTTTTGGGGCACGCCAAACATACGACATTGAAGTTTGGTTGCCGGGACAAAATGCTTACCGTGAGATTTCCTCTTGCTCTGTTTGCGGGGATTTCCAAGCCCGTCGGATGGGCGCCAAGTACCGCCCAGATGGCGAAAAGGGGACCAAATTTGTACACACCCTGAACGGATCTGGACTGGCAGTTGGCCGTACAATGGTTGCTCTTTTAGAAACATATCAGCAAGAAGACGGCTCTGTAGAAGTGCCTGAAGTGCTGCGTCCTTACATGGGCGGACTAGAGGTGATGCGCGCAAATGGCTAAGAAACCTGCCAAAAAAACGTCGATCGGCCGGATACTCATCACCAATGATGATGGCATTCATGCCCCCGGATTGAAGTCACTGGAAAAGATCGCCAAAGCGCTTTCTGACGATGTTTGGGTGGTCGCACCGGAGCAAGAGCAGAGTGGTGCTGGTCGCTCTCTGACTCTGAGCGATCCAATCCGTGTGCGCAAAGTGAGTGCGCGCCGGTTTGCGGTTAAGGGCACGCCGACAGATTGTGTTTTGATGGCGGTGCGTCACTTGATGAAAGAGACGCCACCGGTGCTGATTTTGTCTGGTGTGAACCGGGGACAAAATATTGCCGATGATGTGACGTATTCCGGCACGATTGCAGCTGCGATGGAAGGTACGGCTCTCGGTATTCCTTCAATTGCGATGAGCCAAGCTTATGGGTTTACCGACGGGGCTTTGCTGAAATGGGGCACGGCTGAACATTTTGGGCCGGAAATTATCCGATCTTTGTTGGCGCAAGGCTGGCCCGAGAATGTGCTCATCAATGTGAATTTCCCTGACATGCCGCATGGGGATGTTAAAGGCGTGCGCGTGACCAAGCAGGGTAAGCGCGACCAGTCTAATTTGAAGATTGAAGAGCGCGCAGACGGGCGTGGGCATCCGTATTTCTGGTTTGGTTTCAACAAAGTACCGTCGAAACCTAAACAAGATACAGATTTGCACGCGGTCTATAGCGGCTATATTTCTGTAACACCGTTACATTTGAACTTGTCTCATACCGCCACGCAAAAACGGCTGTCTGCTTCACTCAATATGTCCTTTGGCCAGGAGTGAACCCACGATGAGTTTGGACGAAGACGGCGAAACCAATAAAATCTCTCTCATTATGGAATTGCGCAAACAAGGCATTCGTTCCAACGATGTCTTGTCGGCGATTGAGCGGGTTCCGCGCGACGAATTTATTTCCACAGCCTTTAAAGCCAAGGCGTATGACAATCACCCGCTTCCCATTGAATGTGGGCAGACGATCTCTCAACCCTTCGTTGTTGCTTACATGACGGAGCAGTTGCGCGTGGGCGACCGGATGAAGGTGCTTGAAATTGGCACTGGATCTGGCTATCAGGCAGCGATTTTGTCCCATTTGTGTCGCCGGGTGTACACAATTGAGCGATATCGCACGCTGATGAGGGATGCCGTTAACCGTTTAGA
>NVSO02000010.1 GCA_002401305.2 Rhodobiaceae bacterium
CTATCTGTTGTTACAAAACAGTCAACCCGCCCAGCTATGGCCCGAGCACCGCCTCAGTATGACACGGGACAATGGGCGTTCTGGGCCGACACCAGCCTTTTCAATCAACAGACATTACTACGCGTTTGATCCACCTTCAGATGAAGGTGGTCGCACTGCGTTGAAGCTTTGCTACCGCTGTTTCGGAGCCCTCTTGAGGGCCTTCCCTTACATTTTTCTAGCGGATTAAAGCAAATGTATAGTAGACGAAAATTCCTCTCCTCATCAGTTACAGCTGGCGCCGTTCTGTCCAGCAGTGCGCTTTTGCCTGCATGGGCCAAAAGCGAAACCGCAACCGATCTATCCGGCATGAAAGTCATGTCGGGTAAGGTATTTGATTTTGACATTCGCCAAACCAATGTGTCAATTGACGGGAAGCCCGGCAAAGGGATTACCGTAAATGGGCAACTCCCAGCCCCGCTGCTGCGATGGCGCGAAGGGGACGATGTTGAGCTGCGGGTCACAAATTTCCTGCGTGAAGACACCTCGATCCATTGGCACGGTTTGCTCGTGCCGTTTCAAATGGACGGCGTTCCCGGGGTAACCTTTCCCGGCATCAAGCCAGGCGAAACCTTCACGTACAAATTCCCCATCAAGCAGGCGGGAACCTACTGGTATCACAGTCATTCCGGTCTCCAAGAACAGTCCGGGCATTATGGTCCCATCATTATTGAGCCAAAGGGTAAAGATCCAATTGCCTTTGATCGAGAATACATCGTCGTCCTTTCTGACTGGACCTTTGAAGATCCTCATAGGGTGTTCTCCAAGCTCAAAAAAATGGGGGACGCTTATAATTATCAACAACGGACTCTGGGCGACTTTGCGCGCGAAGTTGATGAGAAGGGTTTTTTCGCAACGTTCAAGGACAGAACAAAATGGGGCGGCATGCGCATGAGCCCCGCAGACATCTCAGATGTGACCGGCTCTACCTACACCTACCTGATCAATGGCCATGGACCGGAGGACAATTGGACGGGCCTCTTTGAACCCGGCGAACGCATTCGCCTGCGCTTTGTCAATGCGTCGGCGATGTCCATCTTCAACGTGCGTATCCCTGGTCTTCCCATGACAGTGGTGCAGGCGGACGGTTTGAATGTGCAACCCGTCGAAACCGATGAATTTCAAATCGGGACCGCCGAGACCTACGATGTGATTGTCCAGCCGCAATCCCATCAGGCTTACACGCTCATGTGCGAGTCCATTGAGCGCAGTGGATTTGTGCGTGCCACGCTGGCCCCCCAAGTAGGCATGACGGCAGAAGTTCCCCCCCTAAGATCCCGTCCTTTGTTGACGATGAAAGACATGGGCATGTCGGGTCACGGCGAAGGTGCCATGTCAGGTATGGGCGACATGGATCATTCGAGCATGAACCATGGAAGTGCAGCTGCGCCCAAAATGGATCACGCAAGCATGGGCCACGGTGCGGCGATGATGGCCGGTGGCATGGATCATTCAGGAATGGAGCACAGCGCGATGAACGATGACGGAACAAAGTCGGCACCCAAAGAAAAACCTGCCATGTCCGGCAAGGTGCAAGATATGGATTCTGAGATGGAAGCCATGCAACGCCACGACCACCCTCAAGGTCCCGGCGTCGTCGGCACCGCCATGAACCCGGTTAGTCGTCTGGGTGAACCCGGTGTGGGGCTCGAAGACGTGGATCACCGTGTTCTGGTGTACACAGATCTCAAGAGCCTTGAACCCAATCCAGACCAGCGGCCACCGGAACGCGAATTGGAACTCCATCTGACAAGTAACATGGAGCGCTACATGTGGTCATTTGATGGTCTTAAATATTCGGAAGTAGACGGCCCTATAGTCTTCCTAAAAGATGAACGGCTGCGCCTCACAATGGTGAATGACACCATGATGCCGCATCCGATCCATCTCCACGGTATGTTCTTTGATGTTGTTACTGGCGACCATAACTACAAGCCACGCAAGCACACCATTGTCGTAAAACCGGGTGAAAAACTGTCGGACGATATTACAGCGGATGCAGAGGGCGACTGGGCCTTTCACTGTCACCTCCTCTATCACATGGAAGCGGGCATGTTCCGTGTTGTGTCGGTGCGCAGTTCACATGAGGGAGAAAAATCATGAATAGGATATCCGCGCTAGTACTCGGATCCTTCTTGATCCTTTCCGTGCCAACCGCGCAGGCGCAACCTGTCGCCGAAGATTTTTATGATCCCGAAGAGATGGCAAAGTCTCGCGCCGCCCTTAAAAAAGGAGTGGGCGGTAAAACGCAACTCTTCCTGATGGCCGACCGTCTTGAATATCAAGGGGGGCAGAGAGATAGCCTTCTTTGGGATGTGCAGGGATGGTATGGCGGCGACATTCACAAAATTTGGATTAAGTCCGAAGGTGATTATTCGTTGGGTGCGAACCAGATTGAAGAGGCTGAAGTGCAGCTTCTGTACTCCCGGGCAATCTCTCCATTCTTTGATCTTCAAACCGGCATCCGCCAAGACCTTGGCTCTGGTGACAAGCCAACCTGGGCTGTTTTGGGCCTACAGGGGCTAGCCCCCTATTGGTTTGAAATTGATGCGGCGGCCTATGTCAGCAATGAGGGAGACTTTACCGCTGGGGTTGAAGTTGAGTACGAGTTGTTGCTGACGCAGCGGTTGATACTTCAACCCAGAGCCGGACTGGATATTGCCTTTCAGGACATCGCGTCCTTAGGGATCGGGTCGGGCTTGAGCCAGGTCGAGGTAGGGGCTCGGTTGCGCTATGAAATCAAACGCGAATTGGCACCCTATATCGGTATCTCATGGAACCAAGCTTTGGGAGGCACCGCCGATTACGCGCGCGCTGAGGGAGACGACACTGAAAGTGTTTCTATCGTCACGGGGCTGCGTCTCTGGTTTTAACAAAACCCAAACCAAACATCACACATTTACAAAACCTAAGGAATTTAACATGACAAAATCAATCACATTCGCCGCCGCTGTTCTCAGCGTTGTCCTTCTTCAGCAACCCGCATTTGCAGCGGGGGACCATGCGCATGGCCATTCAGAGAGCGCGACCCAAGAACAACGCATTGACGTGACCGGTACCCTAAATACCATCGATGTTGAGAACCGTTCCGTCAACATTACCCATAGCCCTGTTGCCGCCTTGAAATGGCCAGCCATGACAATGAATTTCCCCGTATCAGAGGCCGTTGATCTGGCAACTCTTCATGCCGATGACATTTCCTTTGTCTTAGTGGTCGCAGAAGATGGCAGCTACAAAGTGGACAAAATAATTGCCGCAAACAGTCACGGTCACGCTCAGTAGAGGTTCAACTAGGAGATTTTTTGATGTTTGAAATCATCCCCAATTGGCATCCGATCTTCGTCCACTTCACCGTGGCCTTGGTTGCCTCTTCCGCCTTCTTTTTCGCAATGGGCGCAATCTTGAAGAACCATGAACAATCAGATGCTTTAAAATCGGCAGGTCACTGGACCTTAAGGTTGGGCGCTGTGGCAACAATGTTCACGCTTGCCGCTGGCCTTCAAGCTTATGGGTCCGTGGCTCATGATGCGCCTTCGCACGCCGCAATGACCGATCACAGAAACTGGGCCTTTGTCACTGTTGGCTTCATCTGGGTCAGTGCGATCTGGTCAGTCTGGAAGAGCAAAAATACCAATAGAGCAGGCCCGGTATTTTTCACACTACTCGGCGTCGCCACAATTTTGGTGGGGCTCACTGCCTATAAGGGCGGCGAACTTGTTTACCGTTTTGGGCTTGGCGTTCAATCACTTCCCCAATCCCAAGGGGATGGCCATGATCATGGCGAAGGCGTGATGGATAATCACGGGAGCGATGAAGCTGTGCCTGAAGAATCTGATGAGGGTTATGCACACAGCCCCTCTGATGCCCATGATTGATTAGAGTGCAACTGATTACGATCAATGGACAAGGGGTGGGGCCTGCAATGAGTGCAGGTCTCACTCCCTTGCCCAAGAGGGAAGTTCAGAGATCAAGTGCGTATAGTGCACAAGGTCTGTTGTCTACAATCTCCGAATTGCCTAGGGTCTGCTGTAAGGCAACATAGGAGAGAGCAGATGGACATTGAATTTGCGACGAAGTTTTTCGGGGCGCTTTTTGCGATCATGAACCCGTTTGTAAACTTGCCTTTCTTTCTCGCCTTAACCGCAG
>NVSO02000100.1 GCA_002401305.2 Rhodobiaceae bacterium
CCCCGAAAGAGGCGAATGCGCCAGCTGATTTCGGAAAGAGCACCCATTATGAGCCAAACGGCAAGTGCCATCGCAAATGGCGCCATCCACGGACCGTCGGAACGAAGATAGAAAAACAGGGCCAGAGTGAAAACTGACACGCCCGCAGCCACTGACAGACGTTGGGCGGCAGCCGCAAGATCAGCGCGCTTCCAACTCAACATCGGACCAAAGGGTACCAAGAATAAGAGTGGCACCATGAGCGGCACAAAAGTCATGTTAAAAAATCCGGGGCCGACGGAAATTTTAGGACCATCTAAAGCGTCCAACAGCAAAGGATAAAGTGTACCCACGAAGACAGTCAGCGCACCGGTTGCCAAAATCAAATTATTGACAATCAACGCCCCTTCTCGACTGATGGGCGCGAACAAACCACCGCCTTTTAAGGCAGGAGCGCGCCATGCATAGAGACCCAATGAGCCTCCAATGAACACCACCAGAATGCCTAAGATGATCAAGCCACGCTCAGGGTCAACGGCAAATGCGTGCACTGAAGTCAATACGCCAGAGCGCACAAGGAAGGTGCCTACCAAGCTCAACGAGAAGGCGAAGATGGCCAGCAAAATAGTCCAGCTTTTGAGCGCACCTCGTTTTTCCACCACAATGGCTGAGTGCAACAACGCAGTGCCCAGGAGCCATGGCATGAAGGACGCGTTTTCAACCGGGTCCCAGAACCACCAACCGCCCCAACCTAGTTCGTAGTAAGCCCACCAAGAACCCATGGCGATACCAAGTGTCAACGAGCACCAAGCGGCAAGCGTCCACGGACGCACCCACCGTGCCCATGCAGGGTCAACGCGGCCTTCTAACAGAGCGGCGACGGCGAATGAAAAGGCCATCGAAAAGCCCACATAACCTGCGTATAGGAAGGGCGGATGGAAGGCCAAAGCGGGGTCTTGCAAAATGGGGTTTAGGCCGTTCCCGTCAAAAGGTGCGGGGAACAAACGCTCGAACGGATTTGAGGACAACAGCATGAAGAGTAGAAAGGCAACGCTGATAGAGCCTTGTACAGACAACACGCGCGCTTTGAGCGTATCTGGCAAGTTGTTGCCGAAGGTGGCGACCGCACCGCCGAAGAGAGACAGAATAAGGACCCAGAGCAACATGGAGCCTTCGTGGTTGCCCCAAACCCCCGCTATTTTGTAAATCAGTGGTTTGTCTGTATGGGAATTTGCAGCAACCGTGGCCACTGAAAAATCGGATGTGATAAAGGCGGCACTCAATGCCAAGAATGAGATCAAAACCAAGATGAACTGGCCTTGGGCTGCGGGGCGTCCGGTTGCCATGAGCCGATTGTCATTCCACTGAGCACCCAGAAACGGCACGACGGTTTGAACCAATGCCAGTGCGAGTGCGAGGATAAGTGCGAAGTGGCCTGTTTCAGCAATCACGGATAGGAGCCCTCTCCATATTTTTTGCTATGAGACGGCCCTTTGGCCTCCCCTTCGCCCTGCCACTCGCCGGCACGCTTTAGAGCGTCGGTGATTTCAGGGGGTGTATAATTTTCGTCGTGTTTGGCCAGCACTGTATCGGCAACAAACAGACCCTCCTTGTTGAAGGCCCCTTCGACGATTACGCCTTGGCCTTCGCGAAACAAGTCTGGCACCAACCCGCGATAGCTGACGGAAGCCGTTTCGGCGAAATCAGTCACGTCGAATGTAATCAACGCATCTGCACCTCGTTTTACCGACCCTTCAGCCACCATGCCGCCCAAACGAATGCGCTCGCCGGGGACCATGCCCCGCTCAACAATATCGGAGGGACTGTTGAAATAAGCGATATTCTCACTCAACGCAAAAAGCATGAGGCCAACGATGGCTCCCAATAAGAGGAGCCCTCCCAGAATGAGGCTTGTGCGTTGTTGCTTCTTGGTCATCGTCAGAATATTCCCAAACTATGGTTTTAGAACAATCGACTGGTGGGCCAGACAATTGCTTTCTATATAGAACTGTTGGGAGGGCGGGGCAAAGCGCAAAACGACGCGCCGATGGCCAGATACCCGCAGGTTTCCTCTTGTGACGGCAAATGGGAATGTAAAACGGGTGCTTTCCTTGGTAATCTCACCGGTTCAGAGCAGACCACGTTGCGGATCCAACAATGCCATCCGCGACAAGTCCCTTTTCCTGCTGGTACATTTTTACCATCCGCGCCAGCGCTTCATCAAAAAGTCCATCGATGTTAATCGCATAGCCTTCACTCATCAGAGCGCGCTGCAAGGTTCGAACATCCTCGCCCACCATAAGAGGAGACGTGAGCATCAATAGGCGGTCCTGTTGGTCTTCAGCTGTCGCAGACGGACCAGAGGTGAGTTGCAAGGCACCCTCTTCGAAAGCGACCCCGCGCAATGTGAAGGGCAGTTTTAACGACCACCGCCGGTCTTCGATCAAGGTGAGAAAGGCCTCCATGCGATAAATCGTTCGGTGAAGCAGACGATTGTTATGTCCTGCCAGCCAATCACGACGGCTCATTACGTACCTCGTTATCCAGCCCTCTTCGCCAATTTCTTGCGGGGTGCCGTGGCGTTCCAGAACTTGGTCCCGGATAAAGTGCCATGAACCGTGAATGCGGCTGTCGTAGACCACTGCAAATGCCAATGCAGTTTCGAGCCCAAGCGCTTGGGCACTTTGGCACGCGGGGTCCCAATAAATTCGGTCAAAAAACTTATCTTGAACCGCTTCCATCACCGGGTCTTGCCCGGCCTGAGCGAGCCAGAAACGGAAACTGTGATCTGTGTCCAGTGTGAAGTCTGTGTCTCTCAACCGATCAACGTAGGCTGACAACTCGGGAGCGAACAAGGCACCGTCTGCGTCAATGTAGTCTTTGATCAAGAGGAAGAGATTGCCACTGGCCAAGGTAGTTTGCGAGCGGCCATAGGTCAGGTGGCCGCTGTCTCCGGCCAATAAGGTCACACGGTCGTAATCACCCACCAGTTTACTGGTTTCGAACACATTGACGATGGCTTGAGCAACTTGCTTTTGGGTCTGCGTTACCATTTCCCGTTCCCTCTCCGCGTGACTTAGGTTGGAGGCATAGTGCAGCCCACACCCCTCTGGGTCGAGTATGAAAGCAGAAAATAACTTGGGTATAAATCAACCGACAGCTCAGAATGCGGTGTGCCCTTACTCGGCGGCCTGTTTCTCTAAGAGCTGCTCGACCTTAGCAATTTGGGCCTCTACCGGAGGCAGGAAGCGGGAATTGGCTTCTAGCTCTGCACGCAAAGCTTGCCACTGAGCCAAAGCACTCTGGAATTTCCCTTCTTGGGCATCTGCAAGAGCAAGATAAAACCGTGCCCTATGGTTCTTAGGTTCTAGTGCCAGCGCTGCATTGAGAGCTTGGCGCCCACCGGGAAGCACTTGGCCGCCTGACGCCAGGGTGAGAGCTTCGGCAATCCCTGCTAGTGAGTTCGCATTGCGGCCTTCCAGCTGCATCACTGTGCCATAGGCTGTGATTGCCTCCTGATAACGCCCGGTTTGCATATAAAGCGGGGCGAACAACGTCCAGCCCTGCACGTCTTCTGGCTCTTCTTTCAGTCGTTGCTCTATGCGCGACATGATTTCAGAAAAAGGAAGCTCCTCAACAGGCTTGGCCAACCGTTGCACCATCGGCCGATCTGGCAAATTGGGTTCTCCCTGCCACACATAAAGGCTGACGGAGAACGCGGGTACAAACAGTATGAGCCCAATAGCCCAAGCCCGTAGATTCCGCACAGGGGACGTGCTTTCGTCTTCTGCCACTCGACGCGCTTCTTGGGTCAACAACCGACGGCCAATATCGGCTCGTAAGGCGTCGGCCTCCTCGGGCCCGATCGCACCGCGTTCGAGGTCCCGGTCCACTTCACCCAATTGATCACGGTAAATTGCGGCTCCCGCACTCGCTGCGGAGACTGGGGAGAGTGTTGAAGACAACAAGGGACGCAAAACGACCAACAAAGCGACGGCTGTCAGTGCCGCAAAAACCAACCAGAGAGCGAGAGACAAGCGTTTGTTCCTTTTAAGCTTTTGGCCCATCTGGACCCATTTGCGCCAGTGTAACGGGCAATTGGGTTTGGGGAAATGCCTCAAACCCTCTTTTCA
>NVSO02000101.1 GCA_002401305.2 Rhodobiaceae bacterium
AAACTTCATCAGATAAATTGTGATGCTCAACAAGGTGTTCTTGCAATCGATCACTCACCATGGACACCAAGCGCGCCACAACAGCCGCCGGTAAAACCGGTCTGCGCACCAAAGGCTCTGCAACTTCATCCAGGTCGCCGAAACGTTCTGCAACATTGAGCAGCGCCGCTTCTTCAATCAGCGCCCCCTCATTTGCCACAAGCCGCGCAACAACACATTTATTGTCTGTATCGATCAAGGCATTGGAAACAGCCTCGCCAACGAGAGGCCGGCCCGCAATGGCCATATGTTTGGCATCTGACCCCTTCACCACAATGTCGATCAAATCATCGTCTGACAAAACAGGGGACTCTTCGAGAATAGGCAGCGCCACTTCATCAACATCACGCGCAAGAAGCACAATAACTTCATGGGGCGCATTGCTTAATCGCGCAAGACTTTTGGCTAAGGACTCCCGCACCAATGTTGCCGCGTCATGCACAAGAAGCCCTAATATGTCCTGTGCTAATTCGCGCTCTCTATCGGTAATCGTGACATTTTCAAACCGCCGAGCCACCTTTGCCGCAATGCCGGCGCGCGTTTCGGCGGAAGGCTGGGCAAAAAGCTGTGCAATATCTTTTTCATTTAGACATGTAGATGACTGCATCATACTTCTCCCTCAATGCGGCTCAATATCAAAAATGCCCTTCAGAGAAGAGCTTGTGAAGACATGAGTGTGAACCGCAGAGATTAAGAAAAATTGCCAGTGCACTGAGGAATTTAGATAAAATTGTTGCGAACTAAACGAGAAAAATCACCTAGGACGTCTCTTCGTTCAGCGCAGGGACCATCGCATCAGCCCCGCCCCCAGCCAAGCTTTCAGTGAGCTCCACAGCAACACCCTGTTCCTTGCGAAAGGGGTGAACCATCTGGCCAACGAAAGTAGGCGGCATATAAGTTTGAATACCAATATCAGCAGAAGGCCGACGCGCCTCATTGAAGTAGGTCCCGAAGACTTGATCCCACAACAGCAGGTTTTCACCGTAGTTCGTGTTGCCTTCGCGCAAATCTTTTGAGTGGTGCCACCGATGCATGTGCGGAGTGTTAAAGACATAGTCCAACACACCGGTGCGGCACTCAATGTTGCAATGGGTCAACATGCCAATGAAGGCAGTGATTGTGCTGAACCATAAAATCACCTCTGCGGGTGCACCCATCACAAAGAGGATCGGCTGGCTGAGCAAAACACTCCAGAACGAATCTATATAATGGAACCGTCCTGTATTGAGAAACCAAAGCCGGGTCACAGAATGATGCACCGCGTGAAAGCGCCAGAGGATTTGAAATTCGTGTCCGGTCCGATGAGCCCAATACAGCCCAAACTCGGCTGCAACCAAGGCCAGAGCAACTTGCAACACCATCGGCCAATCGCCCGGCCAAAAACCCTCTACAGAACCCGCCTCTGGTTGAATAGCATCTGCCAAACCAAAGGACGCGCCCACCAAAGCCAATATTGGAAAAACACCCTTATTGAGCAATGTGTGGGCAATATTGGCGCCCGATTGATGGTCATCCACCAACCAAAGCCGTTCATGCGGCATCAATCGTTCAATGCCCGCGATCAAAAGTGCAAAAACGATATAGACGACATAGAAGGATAAGATTGGATAGCCCGACTGCCCCCCAAACCACGTGAAAAACAAGGCGCCAACCAAAAGCCCCGGCCAGACAAAATACGACGCAAACCGATGGCCCCGATGCTCACTCAAACCAGTGATCAACTCACCCCCAACATTCAACTCAAGGGAGACATTTTCATTCTGAGGGGTGCTCATAAAGGACTAACCACTTAGAGGATCACATTTGATCCATTATTTCATCACAACTAGGAAACCCACCTAGCCCACCGCATGTTCAACACAGGCTACCGAGGCTGGATCGAGGCGTAACCGTTCGCGTTTGATCAATTCCCCACACATAGCACAGTAGCCATACTCGCCTTCCGCCATTCGCTCAAGCGCAGCGCCAATTTTTTTCAGCTGCAAATCACGCCGCCGCACAGTCTCTTGCGCCATGGCTTGGCCCTGCAATGCATCTATACGTGATAAACGCCCCACCGTGGTTTGATCAAGATCAACCGTCCCGCTGGCCTCCCGCGACGTTTCCTTAAGCGCAAGCAGTTCGTGCCGATGTTCAAGCAATAAACGGCGGAATTCTGCAATCTCTGTAGCGCTCAAACCATCCATTCGCGAACCCTACCATAATTCCACTGGGTTCCCCGACGTTCTTTTGGACCGAGCCTCATAGTCACTTGGAGAAAACGCCCTCCCCTTTTCGTCGGCAAAACTTCGTGTATGATCCGCCCAACAAGAATTGAAAAACACGTAAATGAGGGAAGCACATGCTCGAAGGCCTGAAAGTAATTGAATTGGCGACCTATATTGCAGCACCTGGCGCAGGAGGTCTGCTGGCCGACTGGGGCGCCGATGTCATTAAGGTAGAACCTTTGGCAGGCTGCCCGATGCGTCAATTCTTTGCCTCAATCGGTGCCGATGAATCCAAAGGCAACCCGGTCTTTGAACTCGACAATCGAGGCAAAAAAAGTGTCGCCATCAACACCGCCACACCAGAGGGTGTAGAAGCCGTGAAGCGCTTGGTCAAAGAAGCCGACATCTTTCTCACCAACGTCCGCCCCGGCGGCTTGGAACGTGCAGGCCTTGATTATGCCTCTTTGAAGGAAGTAAACCCGAAGCTCATCTATGCAAGTGTCTCAGGTTACGGCTTAGAGGGCCCAGAGCGCGACCGTCCCGGCTTCGATATGGCCGCCTTTTATTGCCGCTCCGGCCTTGGGGGTGCGACCACCATCAAAGGGGAAGAGCCTGTGCCGATCCGCACAGCCATTGGCGACCACACAACCTCCATGTCCACCACCGCTGGCATTTTGGCCGCTGTGATTGAGCGCAGCCGAACCGGCAAGGGCCGTTTGGTGGAATCATCTCTGATGCGGACCGGCATTTACACGCTGGGTTCTGATATGGCGATCCAATTGAAGTTTGGTAAATTGGCCTCCAACAAATCCCGCCATGAAGTGGTCAACCCGCTCAACAATTTCTTCCACACCAAAGACGACAAATGGTTCGCGGTCATCCCGCGCCAAGGCAATGTGGACTGGGTAGCTATGTGCAAAGCCGTCGGCCAACCTGATTTGATCGACGACGAACGCTTCGCCAGAGCGCGGGGCCGCAAAGCCAATACCGGCGAGCTGGTCACCCTGCTCGACAGCTATTTCAAACAGGAAGATCTGGACTATTGGGCGCAGAAACTGGACGAACAGGACATCGTCTGGGCGCCTTTGATGCAGCCACGCGACGTGATCAACGATCCACAAGCCATAGCCTCTGGTGCATTTGTCAACGTGCCCCACGCCCACGCAGAAGGTACATTTAGAGCCCCTGCTGGCCCCATTCGCTTTGGCGGTGAAGGCCCTGATGCGGCCCCACAAGGCCCCTCCCCAGACCTTGGCCAACATACAGCTGAAGTCCTATCAACAATGGGCTATAGCGTTGACGAGGTTGATGCTTTACGCGAGGCAGGCGTGATCAACTAATCGACCCCGCCATCCAAGATCAAAACAAAAGCCGCTGCTCCTAGGAGACAGCGGCTTTTTGTTTGGCTGCAACACGCTAAGCTGTTAGCTCACATACCCGCGCAACTGGGCAAAATCATTGCGTTCTTTCTCACGTCGCTGATAGGCAGTTTCCGCGTCATCCCCGCTCCCAAGGGTTGGGATCTCCAGCGATGCCAGAATATCAAGCACGGTAGAACTAAGGGCCACCCCGCCTTGGGAAAGGCCGCCAGAGGGTCTCGCACCCATATTGGTATTTACGCTGGCGTAATCATGCCCATACGAAGAACGCGATCCGGTGAAGGAATTTGAGCCGCCTGAACGATAGGCTTCATAAGTACTCACCGATGCATCTGTTGAGCTTGAGGAAGAAGCCGACGCGACTGCCATGTCCACATCCACACCATTATGCTTGGATTGTAAATTGGCATAGACCTCCGACACGCTGCGCTCTGAGCCATCACCATTGTAGAAAATTGACTTATTGGCCGCCGCCGCCCGAGGGAACATCTCTACTGCATTTTGGCTCGGGTTATTTTCAGTCGCCGAGATCAAGTCAACGGCCCCGCGCGGCCCCATGAAGTGTGCCATGTAGAGTTCACCTTGGTCCGGTGTCCGTCCGATAGCAGATTCTAAATGTGCGCTGGTATCCATAGTCAAAGCAGCTGCCATATAGGACGCGGCAACTGGATCATTTCGCAGGGCAAGAATTTCCGCCTCAACCGCCTTATCAGACACAAATTGCCGCCCTCGACTATCGGTCTCAATCTCGTCGGCAAACTCCCCATAGCCATAATCATCGCCATGTTGTTGCAGGGTCGACAACCACGTTTGTTCAATGAATTGGAACAGGCCTGAAGCACTCGAAGTCGTTGCTTTTACATCACTTTTCATGCTCGACTCGCGCATGGCGGTCTTCATAAGATAATCGAAATCCACACCCGTTTCGCTCGCCGCCCGGGCGATCGTAGAGGGGATAGAGATCTCATTTTGCAGTCCGACAGTGAGGCTCATGAAGCAAGTTCCTTTGAATTACCTCCCCTACAACGCAAGCCCTATGCCAACCGCCAAAGTCGCTTTATGGGGGTAACTATCTGTTAACCCTCGCCTTTTCATTTCCTTTCCCTCATGATGACGCATCGAAATTGATCGTTTGGGAGGACGTAAATGTCGGAGATCGAAGTCGCGACTGAAGTGAACGAAGCACTTCATCAAGATAAAACGGGGGGCAATGGCACGAAAGATGGCGCGTGGCCCAACCCACTCTATGCTTGGTATGTCATTGCCGTTCTTGTCATCGCCTACACATTTTCATTTATTGATCGACAAATTCTAGGCCTTCTTATTGGCCCGATGAAACGCGACCTACAAATCTCTGACTTTGAAATGAGCCTGTTGCAAGGCCTTGCCTTTGCATTGTTTTACACGCTGATGGGCCTGCCCATTGGCCGCATGGTGGACAGCAAAAACCG
>NVSO02000102.1 GCA_002401305.2 Rhodobiaceae bacterium
AACGTCTCGCCATCCGCGATGCCGCAGCCCTTGGCGTCGCCATTTCTGTCGGGGCCGCTTTGGGTATGTGGGATGAAAGTGGTGCAGACCACATGCGTAAAATCGATAAAACCTTCACGCCTCAATGGTCGCAAGATCAGCGCGAAGACTTCTTCTCAAACTGGAAACAGACCTTCAACCTATAAGAAGATATTTCGCGGCCCTCAATTTGGGGTCGCGAAATCTTCCAACCGGTACCGCTTTATATTGTCCGGCGTATCCATCAACCCGCCAAAACACTCTCCCGTCAAATAGGTCACCCGCAAATCTTTCAACTGCTGGGCCACAGCCAAATTCGGCACAAGTTCAATGGTCAAGCGTATCTGATGCGCCAGTAAGTCCTCGACATGATATTCAAGCAGTTCAAGGGTTGTCTGCATCTCCAAAGGGTCCGTCGGATAACAAAACGTCACCCCTGCCACACCGCTTCTAGCATAAGTCAATGCCTTAATGTCCAAACTAGACAAGCGCACATTAACCGCCACAAAAAACGGCCGCAGATAAGAAACCCGCTGGGTCAAAATGCTTTCAGGCAGTTGAGGTGGAACCCCAACAATTTGAATACTGATATATTTGCGCAAGAAGTCAGGAGCTTGACGGCACAGCGCCAAATAGCGGTCCCGCAGCCCGCCGTTAGACAGGGTATTGAAGTGAACGGAGGTGACAAGAAACACCGCAAATTCATTTTCATAAAGCTCGCCGATCATTTCTAACATGATCTGGAGGTGTTTGATGTCGAGCTCAGCTATTTCAACATCGCTCGCACCCGCAGGCAAAACATCATGCCCAAACAAAGGCAGCGCATTTGGATTCCGGCCGTGACCAATCGGAATCACAGCATAGGTGGACAACACCTCGTGAAAGGCATCCCACACGGGTGCATAAACCGTTTCATAGGACACACTTTTGCGCTCAACAACCCGGCGCAATTTCGGAACAGCAACCTCATCCCCCAGTTGCCTAAAAGCCGGGCTCATCTTTTCAGTGTCAGCTTGAGGCTCCGATACTGCCACAGGCGTCTCAATAGGAGCAAACAGAGTGCCCCCGTCACCGTCCTGTTCCAACCGCCCAATAATGGACCGAATATCAACGCCGCCATTGTCGTGAATAGCCGAACCGATCAAAAGGTCCCGCATCTTCCCAACAATCTTGGCAACCGCCTGAGAAACAAAAACCTCATCATCCTCAGAAAAGATGATCAGAAAACTATCTTCTCCCACCCGGAGATATCGGTCTTGCGGACGTAACTGACCCGCCACCAGATTTTCCAACGCGATATAGAGAGTAGCCTTAAGGTGTGCCCAGTCACCCCCCAACGCCTTGCGCACTTTTTCCAGCCCAATGAGCTGCACATTGCCCGCCAGCAGCGCATCTGGTTTTTCAAACAGCGCTTCCAATTGGTGTTGTAAGGCCAGGCCATCATCCAGGTCATCCACCACACAAGCCGCGGCACCATCCTCCCCCAAGGTTGATGCATCCACTTGCTCATTCTTAGTCGCTCGTTCGTCACTCGCCCCACCCAGAAAGGCATTACTCAAGGTCTTAACAAAACCCACGTCTATGTCCTTCCTGAAACGCGCACAAAGTCGCGCAGATTGAAGTGTCAATTCAATCAGCATAAAGAAAAACCTTTAGTATTCGATTAAGTGCCCCACGCTCGAGAATGGCTCATATCAAGGGAAAAATGTAATGAAATATCATTAAAACAAATACCTAAGCCCTAATGAACCGCATCGCCACAAAACCCGCGCCGAGAGTCGCCGCATAGATAGCCGCCCCCAGTGCCAAGCCCACTTCAGGCAAAATAGGGATCATAAACATCAAAAGATGCGCCGCGAGCAACGTAATTAGAATGTTGAAAAGAGCGAGTTCGCGGGCAATCGGCGTGCTAAATTTTGGATCAACAATACGCAGCAGCAGCAAGCCCGTGCCCGCCGACCCGGTGCAACACCCAAACAGCGTCAGGGCACGCAGCAATCCCAACTCGGAGTCAGAGCGACTCCCATAATAAAAACACAGTGCCAGCGTTGCTAGCGAAACAACCCCACCCACAACTAAGATCGGCACAAGGTAGGCTGCGAGAACCGAAAGCTGAATGCTCATCAAAGTCCCCACAATCATGAAATCAACCGCTGTACCCGTAATCATCTTTTGCGTGCCAGTGTCGAAATATCGCGCCAAACCAAGCCGAGTGAGAACGACCCTCAGCACCGTCGCAACCACCAGCCCATGGAAGAAAAACAGATTGTAACTAAAGAACGTGGCAACTGGCATTTTCCCCATCATCATGCCGTCGGTCACACTCAACATAAACTCGATGTAAAAATAGGTCAGCACATAGGCCAAGCCCAAAAGACCGATGTGATAGGCCAATGTGTCCACATTAGCCGAATGCGTAATCGATTTACCCACCGGCTCGCGATTTTCCGCCCGCAAAATACCCGATAGCACATCAACTTGCAGCGTCTGTGACCCATGCCCCGCGGCCACGCGTTTAGAGGCAACCCACCGCGCCAAAGGCACGCCCACCAGAAACGAAACCGCAAACCCAAGCGACGCAAAAATAAGACCGACGCTCACAATATCATGCAAACCAAAACTCTGTTCCCAGATTGAACCATAGGCAAGCGCTTGACCCGGACCTTGCGTAAATCCATTGGCAATAATCGCGCCTTGGAAAGGAGTCATCCCCGCCCCGTCGCCAAACAACGCCAAAAGATCCGTCACGCCAATGCCCAGAAGCGCTTGCAGGCAAAGCGACATCACCCAAATAACACTCAGCCACAGCGCCCCGCGGAAAATCGCAGGAGGCGCTTTGCCCGGCATTTCATCGGGCCCGGTCAAACACAGAGACATGAAACTCAGGGTGAAAAAATGCAACGTAAAAAGCTTGAAGTCTTCAGGCCCATATCCAAGCCCCCAGCCGATTGAAATCAACAGAAATCCAAACAGCCCTCCGAGCAAACTCGCCGGGATCATCAAGCGACGGAAAAAACCCAATCGCGCTCGGGCCACAACCCCCAGCAGCAACATGGACGCCATAAACCCAAAAGCAATAACCCCTGAAAAACTCGCTTCCATAACGCCCCCCCAATTTCGCCCGACAACATGGGGCACAGCCTACCAAGCAACACGCCCTAACGATATGACTATAACAGCAAAAGGGCGCCTCACAGCGCCCTCTCAATGCATCATCACGCGTCAGTCAAATCAACTAAGACCCAACACAGCCTTCGCGATCACGTTTTTCTGAATTTCATTGGTGCCACCGTAAATGCTTTGCGCCCGGTTACCAAAATATTGCCGCATCATCGGAAACGCATAAGGCGGGACTTGCAGGCTATTGGTCGCAAGCGCCGCATTAGACATATCCAAATCAAACGGCGCGCCGTAAACCCCCAGCACCTCAATAAAGAGTTCATCAATATGTTGATGATTTTCTGTCGCCAAAATCTTCAAGGCTGACGCTGCATCACCCGGCGCATCCCCTTCAGTCAGAGACGCAATCGCGCGCAACAACGTAAACTCAAGCGCATCAAGCTCGGTTTCAATCGCGCCCACTTTCGCCCGGAACGCCACATCGTCCCACAAGGTTGCCCCGTCGACCTGCACAGTGGCCGCCGCCTGTTTCACACCCTCAAGTTTTTCACGCTTGGCAGCAATATGGGCATAAGACGTACGTTCATGTCCGAGCAAATATTTTGAATAGGTCCAGCCTTTACCTTCTTCACCGATAAGATTTTCGGCAGGCACCCGCACACCTTCAAACTCAATTTGGTTCAGCGTGTGGTTGCCATCAAGCGTAATAATCGGACGCACGGTAATGCCCGGCGTATTCATATCAATGCAGATAAAGGAAATGCCTTCTTGTTTTCTGCCCGAATTATCTGTGCGCAACAGACAGAAGATCCAGTCGCCATACTGTCCATCCGTGGTCCAAATCTTTGTACCATTGACGACATATTCATCGCCCTCGCGCACCGCACTACATTGCAGCGACGCCAAGTCTGACCCGGAGTCAGGCTCAGAATATCCTTGTGCCCAAAAAACTGTGCTGTTCAAAATGCCCGGCAACCAGCGCTCTTGTTGCGCCTTGGTACCAAATGTATAAAGCACAGGCGCCACATAAAGCAGACCCATCGGGCTCACACCTAAAGCACCAACCCGCTCCAACTCTTCATCAAAAATGTATTTCTGGGTAACACTCCACCCCGTGCCCCCAAATTTTTTGGGCCAGTTTACCGCCAACCAACCCTTGCTGGTCAGAGATTGTTCAGAGCGTTGAATATCGGCTTTAGAGGGCTTTTCACCGCGCTTCAGCTTTTCAACAATGTCTTTTGGGTATTCATTTTCAAAATACGCGCGCACGTCGATCCGAAACTGTTCGTCCGCCTCATGGAATGAGAGATCCATGCATCCTCCCTTTAGGGCAAAACCGCCCTCAATTTCATATATAAATGTCAATGAGGGAAGGATAGGACGGGAAGCCCAAAGGCCCAACTAAAATCGGCACGCCCTTGAGGCCGCTCAACCGTAATGGCGGCGGACAACCTCCACGAAGGCATCGCCGTATTGCACTAATTTGGCAGCACCCACCCCGTGTACCAAACTCATCTCTGCCCCATTCATCGGTTTGCGCGCCACCATATCAATCAGCGTTTTATCCGCATAAACCACATAGGCGGGCACATTGCGCGCGCGGGCAAGCTCTGTGCGCAACGTCCGCAAGTCTGTCAGCAGCGCGGTTTCAGGATCATCCAAATCTACAACAGGGGCCGCTGCTTTTGCTGTCTTGCGTCCACGCGCCTTAAGCGCAGGCTCTTTGCGCAACGACACTTTGCGCCCTTCCCGTAAAACTTCCCATCCCTGCGGGGCGACTTCCCAGCGGCCATATTGGCTGATGTTGAGCGAAATAATGCCCAGCGCATATAATTGACGAAAAACGGTCCGCCATTCAATTTTGGAAAACTCTTTGCCCACCCCAAAGGTCGGCAGTTCTTCATGGCGAAACTTGGTGATCGCAGGCGTCGCATCGCCGCGCAGAATAGAAACCAAATGCTCGGTGCCAAACCGCTCCCCGGTACGCACAATGGCGGAGAGAACTTTTTGCGCTGAGACAGTTCCGTCAACCAGCTCCACCCCGTCGATGCACAAATCACAATTGCCGCACGGCCCGGACTCTTCGCCGAAATAGCTCAGCAACATTTGGCGACGACACGACGGTGATTCACACAAGGCAATCAGCGTATTGAGCCGCTGAATTTCCACCCGCTTC
>NVSO02000103.1 GCA_002401305.2 Rhodobiaceae bacterium
ACGCCGATCGCCGACACCCGCAACGAATGTCACGCGGCGGGCCGGGTCGCAAATTTGCTGAGTGAGCTTTGGAAGGTCGACAGGACCGGTCAAAAGCACATCAACCACAAGCCAATCCCGGTCATAGCCGAGGCTATCAAAATCAAAGCCTAAATGTTTGCGCGTAGGGCTAGCCGCCCCATCGGCTGCAAGCAGATAGGAAGCCGACAGAGTAAGCGCCTCGCCGCCCTCCATCGGAGTGACGGTAATAGAAACACCCTCAGGCGTTTGTGCCACGTCACTTGCTTCGTAAGATAGGTAAGGGGTGACTTGCCCCGTTGCTTCAGCACAGTCGCGCAACTGGCGCTCCAACGTGGGTTGGTGGAAGAAGCAAAGGTCCGGCCAACCTGTGGGGCCAATAGCATCAGGCAGCACATCAAAACCTTCAATGCGTTCGCCGTCAGCTTTAACAAATTCCGCCCCCAAGCTGGAGTTCGAATGGGCCATGACCTGATCCACAATGCCAAGCTCTTGGAAGATACGCGTGATCTCCCCATCAAATCCAATGGCGCGGGGAAGGGGGTAGAGGTCTGGCAATCTATCGACCACGCCGACAGTCCAGCCACGCTTTGCAAGCAGTCCCGCTGCGGTGGCACCAACGGGCCCGTAACCTATTATGAGGGCATCAAAGTGAAACATGATCAGTCTCCGGACGAAAAGGGGAAGAGGTTAGGCCATTTCTGGCGGAGCTGATTTGCCCCATTGGGTATTCATCAAAACGTCTACAGGCTCTAATCCAGCCTCGTGGTCTGCGGCAAATAGGTCGCCGTCCGTCCAATG
This sequence comes from Rhodobiaceae bacterium, assembly GCA_002401305.2. Classification (GTDB taxonomy): domain Bacteria; phylum Pseudomonadota; class Alphaproteobacteria; order Parvibaculales; family Parvibaculaceae; genus NORP139. The sequence goes on from NVSO02000103.1 coordinate 820, forward strand.
CTCCACTTTGTTTCCCCACGGGTCTTGCCAATAGTCGAACACTTGGCTGCCCAATATGTGCCGTCCAACACCCCAGACAGGCGTGTGTTCTTTTTCGACAAGAACCTCATGCCCCAGCATCAAATCGTCTATGCCGCTGACTTCCCACGCAGCGTGGTTGAAGCCGGGGGTGCCAGTGCCGACAATAAAGAGCGTGTGATGGTCAACCGGCATGTCGCCGCGATCACACCGCATGAACGCGCCAAATACCGCGTCTTTTTCGCCAATGTAAATTTCGTCCGATTTAATAAGACCCAAATGGCGATGATACCAAGCGGCTGATTGCACATAGTCGGTGGCACCAATGGCACAATGGCCCAGGCGCTTAACGTGTGACGAGCCTTGCCCAACACGTTTAACTTCGTTCAGGCGCGCTTTTGTAAAGGCATCATTGCTTGGCACGATTGTGCGGTCTTTTTGGGGGCGGGCGGGGGTGAGCCCTTGCACCACTTCCACCGGGAAGCCGTTCGGGTCCATCAAACGGACAACCAAACCGCCGTTAGGTTCTGTGCGTTGCTCAACAGGCAAGCCGCATGCACTGGCAAGCGTTTTGAGTTCCTGTTCGCTCTCCACTTGGAAAACCGGCCCGATGAAGCCCGGCTCGCCCAGTTCCGTTACATGCACGTAAGGGTCAACACCTGTGCCCCGCATATAGAGAGCGGTATCGGTGCGCGTAAACTCCACCATGCCAAAGTCGGTGAGAAAACCCGCCATCTTTTGCAGGTCTGGAGCCCGGAACCGCACATAAGCGATGTCAGTCACTTTGATGAGGGGGGCAGTGTCAGTGCCGCTGGATGTGGTCGGCTGGCTCATAATCATCTCCTGTGCGCGGGCTAATACATGGATTAAGCGCTGAAGGCTAAACTTGTTGATATATAGATATTGCTACACTAAATTTGTAGTGATGCAAATTTAAAAATTGGAGAATACTGGTCTAGCGTCCAAAGTCTGCTATAGGACGACAGGCACTAAGGGCTCATAGCGGCGCCCCATTGCACCAAAAACCGGACAAAACCGGGAAAACGAAGAGATGATGGATAAATCGATGCAGTCAGGGTCCTCAGCCACAGGTAGTAAGCGCCCCGCCGACCACAGCCGTCAGCGTGCGAAGCAAGCCCGTGCGATCGAGACCAATGCACAGCTCTTGGATGCAGCAACCGACCTTTTCTCAACCAAAGGCTTCGAAGGAACAAGCGTGCGCCAGATTGAAGAGCACGCCAAAGTTCAACGAGGGCTCTTGGCCTATCATTTCGGCAATAAGGACAGCATGTGGCGCGCGGTTGTGGACCGGATCTTTGGCGGGCTTAAGGCCGATATGACGGGTCGCATCGATGTGTTGACGGATGTGGCGCCGGCTGAAGCCGCGCCTGCCTTACTGCGCGCCTTTGTGCGTTATAGCGCCAGCCACCCAGCGCTTAACCGAATGATCATGCAGGAAAGCGTGAGTGCCGGTTGGCGCATCGAATACTTCGTGCACAACCATATTCGACCTTTGTTGGACAGCTTCCAAGCCGTGGCGGGGGCGCCACCGCAGACAAATGAAGAGGCCGCCCAGTTCTATTATCTTTTGGTGGGGGCTGGTGCCTTCATCTTTTCGGTGGAGCACGAATGTGAAGCCCTGTTTGGGTTTAATCCACGATCGGAAGATTTTGTGGAAAAATACGCTGAAAACCTAGCGCGCTTGATGTATCCGGCCAAAAGCTAGTCACTGCTATTCTGTAGGGGCCTCGCCATATCTTGGCCGTGTATTTGGCCCTAGTTTGCCAAACTTCAAGTCCTTGCAGGTCGATTTCCAATCCCCAGATATAATTCACCAGCCCAGCATGCATCCTCACTTATGAGCATGTGGGACCGGGCGGGGAAGGAGACGACGATGACAAATGCCACCGACGCGACAAGCGGTTCCGGTGATTGGACAAGACACCGTTTGGAGGAGCTGGAAAAGCTCCCTAAGGGAGCATGGATCGCCATTATGGTGGTCAGTTTCATACTCTTCTGGCCAATTGGCCTTGGTGTACTTGGATATTTAATGTGGAGTGGAAAAATGCGCTCATGGAAATCTAACTCAAGATCTCGGGGACGGCATCGCAGCCGAAATCGGAGCACTGGCAATTCTGCGTTTGATGAGTATCGAGCAGAAACGCTGAGACGCTTGGAAAAAGAACAAGCTGATTTTGAAGAGCATCTAGAAAACCTTCGTCGTGCCAAAGACAAAAGTGAATTCGATGAATTCATGGCGAAGCGAAGCGCTCCAACAACCTCAACACCTGCTGCAGGTGAAGGGTTCTAACGCACAGCTAATCTTCTTCTGAAGTAGACTAGCTTGGCGTCCCCCCAATGAAGGGGGACGCCTTTAGTTTGCAAGATCAATCTTTAAAATTCGGCGCGCGTTTTTCCATGTTCGACATAATGGCTTCGACTTGGTTTGGCTTGCCAATGATTTTGTCTTGCTCAGTAGACTCCAGCATAAGCCCATCTGCTGGAGACAGAAGAGGGGCCTGTGTCAGAAGATGCTTGGCGCTGCGAATAGCCGATGGATTCTTGTTTGCAATGTCGCGGGCTACTGTCATGGCTTCCGTATGCGGATCATCCACCAGCCGAGTTGCAAATCCATAATCCAAAGCTTCTTCGGCAGAAAAAATACGGCCTGTATAGGTCAGCTCGCGCACAATATCATCGCGTACGAGGTGGCGCATGATCTGCGTGCCCGCCATGTCCGGTACAAGCCCCCATTTGATTTCCATGACAGACATGCGTGTGCCCGGTGCCAGAAAACGCATATCCGCGCCAAGGCAGATTTGCAGTCCGCCTCCAAAGGCAACCCCGTGGACGGCTGCAATAACGGGCATAGGTAATTCACGCCATGCCCATGCTGCATATTGGGGTCGGTTCGCGATGCCGTGAGTCCGTTTTTCCAAACGGCCTTCTTCGCCCTCGCCGCTTGTGCCCGGCGTGGAAGCTTTGTCGCCCCCGTCCGCCATCTTGCCAAAGTTGCCCATATCTAGACCGGCGCAAAAGGCGCGTCCTTCACCTGACAACACAATGCAGCGAACTGATTTGTCCGCGCCAAGCTGCTCGGCTGTGTCGATGAGTGCGGCAAACATCGCATCATCAAGCGCGTTCATTTTGTCGCCTCGGGTGAGGACAACATCGGCGACACCCTGATCGATCGTTACAGAAATACGGTCACTCATGTTTTTTTCCTTCAAGATTATTTGGGGCAATGGTGCAGGGCACTGTTTGATTTGCCAAGGCTTTTTACGCGTTCATCGTTCGACCGCGATCAATTTGAGTGGCACGGGAAAGGTGTCGCTCTATTGACAAAAGCGTAGGAAGAGCTTGCTTTTTGGCTCGAAATATTAGATCTATGATAATGGGACAGTTGACAAGAAACGGAAAAATTGGGAAGCAAAGCATTCCCCTGCGTCAATTGCATGGTCACGCTTATGGAGATAATTTAGATGTTGAAGCCGGTCACAGAAACCTATCAGCCAGACGTATTTTTGCCCGATCCGGCAAATGCGCCTGTTTATAATCGGCCAACTGATGTTGATTTGTCCGATGCCTTGGCCTTCACCCAAGGTCAGCCATATGACTTCTATAAGCGCCTCCGTGACAATGCGCCCGTTGCTTGGTGCCCGATCCCTCAATTGGCTGGTTTTTGGGCTCTTACAAAATACGAAGACGTTAAGCGCGTAGAGCTAGACCCCGAGACTTTTTCTTCACAAGTCGGCGGCATCTTGCAGAGCTATGGGAGTGAAGAGACGTCGCGCCATGAAAAATTGCACAGCGCGTCCCTCAATACACTCATCTGTCTTGACCGCCCCAATCACATTCAATTGCGCATGCAACATCGGGGCTTTTTTACACCGGCCTATATTGCTGAGCTGCAAAAGAAAGTAGCTGTCAAAGTAGAGAGCCTGCTTGATGATATGGAAGCCAAAGGCCCTGTCGTCGATATGGTTGAGATGTTCTCTTCTCAGCTCCCGCTTTTTACCCTGTGTGAAATGCTCGGGATTGAAGAGAAAGACCGCGCCAAAATTGTACGCTGGATGCATTACCTTGAAGTCGTGGGTTACGTATTGGCGGAGCGCGCGTCTGGTGGCAAGGTGAACCCAATTTTCATCGCCAAATTGCTTTGGAATGTGCGTCAAATGTTTGCATTTGGCCGGAAGTTGATGGCAGACCGCCGCAAAAACCCACGCGATGATTTAATTTCAGCCATTGCGAAAGCGGAAGTAGAAGGCGAGCCCCTGTCTGACGAGTTCTTGGATGGCTCATGGCTGCTGATTATTTTCGCGGGCAATGACACCACCCGCAATACGCTCTCGGGCACAATGCGTTTGTTGACCCAATTCCCTGATGAGAAACAGAAGTTAATAGATAATCCAGATCTGATGCCAAACATGGTTCACGAAGCCATCCGTATGGTGTCTCCTGTGATGTATATGCGCCGGACCTTGACCAAAGACGTTGAGATGAGCGGTCAGAAAATCGCAGCGGGTGAAAAAGTAGTGATGTATTACGGCGCGGCCAACCGCGACCCTAGTATCTTTGAAAACCCAGATCAGTTCCAAGTAGAACGTGCAAATGCCAATAAGCACATTGCTTTTGGTTTGGGCCCTCACGTCTGTTTAGGACAGCGGATCGCGATGATGCAGCTTGATACCGCTTATCGCAAAATCCTCGAGCGTTTCCCAAATATGCGTTGGACCGGCAAGCAAACCATGGCGCCAAATAACTTCGTACACGCGATCAGCCATTTGGAAGTGGACTTAGGCACCGGCAAATAAGTAGTCTTCCTCCATAGGAATAAAAATTCGAATTAAAAATTGCTATGGAGGAACACTTAAATGAAGGCACTATTGTATCAAGGCGCTGAAGACATTCGCTATGAGGACTTTGCAGATCCTGATCTCAAAGCAGACACCGATGTTCTTGTAAAAATGACCGCCTGTGGCATTTGCGGCAGCGACCTACATATTTACCAAGGGCACGGCTTTACCGAAGATCTCGGCTATTGCGTGGGCCATGAAGCGATTGGCGAAGTTGCTGAAGTAGGCAAGGGCGTCAACCGCTACAAACCCGGCGACCAAGTGATGCTCTCTGCAGCAGTTGGCTGCGGCAATTGTCGGTCCTGCCTTGCGGGCAATCTATCTCAATGTACATCTCCCGGCGGTATTGGCTGTTATGGCTTGAGCCATTCTCTAGAAGGCTGTCAGGCTGAGGGCATTGTTGTGCCAATGGGCGACTTCAATCTCGCTCATATCCCTGAAGGCATCACGCCTGACCAAGCCTTGTTGTTGACTGACAATCTACCGACGGCCCATCTGGCGTGCAAAAATGCAGATATTTCACCCGGCAAAATCGTGGCTGTGATCGGGCTGGGCCCAATCGGCTTGATGGCCGTCGAAATTGCTTTTGCTATGGGCGCGACCCAAGTTTATGCCATTGATTTGGTTGAGCATCGCCGCACACAAGCTGCAGCGCTTGGCGCGATCCCTGTTGCTCCAGATGTTGCGCGTCAAAAGATTGAGGAAGACACCAAGGGCCTGATGTTGCCGTGTGTCGTGGAATGTGTGGGCGCGGATGTGACCATCGACATGGCAATCAAATTGGCAGGTCGCTGGGGTACGGTCTCGGCAATTGGGGTGAACCAAAACATGAACTTCAACTTCCCGATGGCACTGGCCTTTTATAAAGGCCTGACATTCCGCATTGGGACCTGTTCTGTGCAATCCCACTGGGAGGAATTAATTGCATTGATCCGCGGTGGTCGCCTTCACCCTGAAGCATTCATTACAAACCGCATGAGCTTGTCAGAAGGGGCCGAGGCCTACAGGCTTTTCAATGACAAAATCGATAACACCCTCAAGGTCGTGATGACGCCTTAAACGACTAAGTCGCGGACTTCCCCCCATCCTTGTTTGGCCTCGGCCAGTTGATCTAGAGCGCAGATCGCATTTGCAAGAACGGGGGAAGTCTGCCACACCATGCCTATGAGCACAGAACCCCAAAACACGCCCAATGCACCCTCTGATGTTGCCTATGATGTCCTGATTTTGGGCGCAGGTGCCGCAGGGCTGATGTGCGCATGGGAAGCGGCCAAACGTGGCGCGCGTGTTCTAGTGGTAGATCATGCCAACAAAGCAGCTGGTAAAATCCGCATCTCTGGTGGGGGGCGATGCAATTTCACCAACTTAGATGTCACCCCTAAAAACTTCCTGTCTCAAAATACACGCTTCTGTATCTCAGCCTTAAAGCGCTTCACCTCGCAAGATTTTATCAATCGGGTGGCAGGGGCGGGCATCGCTTATCATGAGAAAACGCTTGGGCAATTGTTCTGCGATGACAGCGCCCAACAAATTATCGACCTGCTGCTTGAGGGCTGCGACGGCGCCGGGGCGAGGGTGCAGACCAAAACGAAAATCATTGCGGTGGCCCAAACCGCAAGCGGCTTCACCGTCAACACCGATCGCGGCGCCTACAAAAGCGCCCAAGTTGTTGTGGCGACAGGCGGGCCGTCGATCCCGAAGATGGGGTCCAGTGGCTTCGGCTATAAGGTGGCCGAACAATTTGGCCTAGACATCATAAGCCCGCGCGCAGGCCTGGTCCCGCTGACGTTCGAAGATGAATTGTTGGCCCGGGCAAAAGAGCTTGCAGGTGTATCGGTGGATGCCGAAGTCGCATGTGGGAAAACCAAATTCGCCGAAGGGTTGCTTTTCACCCACAGAGGGTTGAGCGGTCCGTCTATTCTGCAAATATCGTCCTATTGGACC
>NVSO02000104.1 GCA_002401305.2 Rhodobiaceae bacterium
CGAATGACCAAAGCGATCAAAAGCGCCACACCAACAGTCCGTATAATTTCACTATTAGATTGGGAACCTAAACTACGCACTCGGTCAGTAAATGACATTTTTCTTCATTCCACCCGAAAGCGGACCCTCTATCAGTGTCTTAGAAAAGCTAACTCAGGACATAGGCATTTGTGAGACAGGGTACAACAAAAAAGGCAAAAACGTCCCGATTTCGGCCAATTAACCCTTATTTTGGAGCGGGAAGTGCCTGAATAATCACAATTGCTTGGGCGGTAGGGTCATCATCTGTAATCGTCAGCTGAATGTCAGCGACCATGCCTTCAGGGGTGATCTTCTCCAACCGAGCCAAAGCGCCGCCCGTCAATTGTAGCGTTGGCGCACCCGACCGCTTGTTCACAACCCCCATATCGCGCCAAAACACACCTTGGTTAAGGCCCGTTCCAAGCGCTTTCGCACAGGCTTCTTTGGCGGCAAACCGCTTAGCGTAGGAAGCAGCACGTTTTAGGCGTCGGTCAGACTTCTTTTGTTCAACATCGGTAAAAATCCGATCGACAAATCGCTGTCCGAATCGATCCAATGAGTTTTCGATCCGCTCAATGCTAATAATATCATTGCCAATGCCGATGATCATGTCTCAGCTCCTTTGAAGGCCCACGCCCTTACCCAGCAACGCCGCGCGCCGCGTCCATCAGGTGGCGCATGCGAAAAATAGCAGCCTCAAGCCCCACAAAAATCGCTTCACCAATCAAAAAATGGCCAATATTGAGTTCTGTGAGTGTCGGCAGCGCCGCCACTGCCGAAACAGTATCATAGGTGATTCCGTGCCCAGCATGCACTTCTAACCCCAGCTCTGCCCCTTGGTTGACAGCCTTCTCAATACGCTCAAATTCAAACGCCGCATCTTTGGCCCGCCCATCCGCTAAGGCGTCACAGTAAGCCCCAACATGGAGTTCGACGACCGGTGCGCCCAGAGACGCTGAGGCAAGCAATTGCTCAGAGGAGGCTTCAATAAACAAGGAAACCCGGGAACCATTCTGGGACAAGGACCGCACATAAGGAGCCAGATGATTGTGCCCGCCAGCAACATCCAAGCCCCCTTCTGTTGTGCGCTCTTCCCGCTTTTCGGGCACGAGGCAAACAGCATGAGGTTTGTGACGCAGGGCAATCTCCAGCATTTCCGAAGTTGCTGCCATTTCCAGGTTAAGCGGCAGGTCGATTTCCGCGCTCAACCGCACAATGTCTTCATCCGAAATATGGCGACGGTCTTCCCGTAAATGCGCTGTAATGCCATCAGCTCCCGCAGCCGCAGCCATTTGTGCGGCACGCAAGGGGTCAGGCAATGAACCACCTCGGGCATTTCGAATGGTCGCAACATGGTCAATATTGACCCCCAACCGCAGCCGATTTGATGTGTGTGAGGTCGCTTTAGATGCAGGCATGAAACAATCCTTGGAGCCGTCTTAAACGCAGAGCGATTAAGCAGATTTCTCAGTATTTAGATCATCCAGAATTTTTTGCTTCTGACGACCTTTCTCAGCCAATGCATCCCGACGCCTGATTTGATAGGCATCAATCCCTGTCCGGCAAATAAAATAGACCGGTATAGCAACAGCAATGCCGATAGGAATACCACCCAAAGCCATTGGCAAAATCACGTCCACTATTTTATCGAACGCGCCAGACAGCAACAGTTCCATGCTAATTTCACTCGGCACGGCTCCTTCAGACGCAGTGACTTCTTGTCCTAGCATCCACTGCCCAAGATCGTAGGTGCCAATCCAGATAAAAGGAAAAGTGATTGGGTTGCCAACAAAGGTGCCAAAGGCGGAAGCAATAAGGTTGCCTCGAAAGATCCACGCAATGGCAAAAGCCATCATGAAATGGAAACCGAGAAACGGCGTGCAAGAGACAAAGGCACCAGCCGCCACCCCCACAGCAATCGCATGGGCTGTACCGCTTAAGCGCCAAACCCGTTTCCAGCCGTATTGCGCCACACGCAACCACCCCGAGCGAGGCCAAAAGACTTCACGCAGTTTTTCCAGTGGATGCAATTCAACGCGGCGCTTAAACATGCCTACTTCGCCCTAAACTCTATTTCAGTCCCCGGCTACCCGGTTTAATTGCCGGAATATCCTGTAGATGAGGCGGTAATTTGTCAGCCGCATAAGTTTTAATATTCAGCGACGCCAAGGATACCAATTTCACCCCTATCTTCGCCTTTCCGCCTGAACGATCTATTAAGCAGGCACCACCAACAACAACACCGCCCTGCGCACGAATGGAGGCAATCGCCTCGCGTGAGGACAGACCGGTCGTCACAATGTCTTCAACCATGAGACATTTAGCGCCTTTCGGGATCTCAAAACCGCGCCGAAGCGTAAACTCTCCGTCTACACGCTCCAAAAACATGGAGGGAACTTTCAGCTGGCGCGCCATCTCATATCCCACAATCACCCCGCCCATTGCCGGGGAAACCACAAAATCGATGTCTTTTTTGATTTCTTCGTTCACTTTAGCCGCAAGCGCACGGCATAATTTAGCCCCTCTTTTAGGGTCCATCATGGCGCGAGCAGATTGGAGGTACATCTCACTATGAAGGCCAGACGACAGAACAAAGTGGCCATTAAGCAAGGCACCCGCGTTTTCGTATTCCTTCAGAACCTGTGATTCTTTCATGAGAGCTCTCCGTTGGGGGGATAAATAAACAAATTGCGCGACGCCTTAATAAATCTGCTCGGCCCAATTGTCCATCACCGAGCATGCACCGGTAAAAAACCCACCAAAACCAAGCCTAATTGGAAAGTCTGCTATATCCGATGCGCTTGATTGACTAACGAAAGCCCATTTAGAGCACTCAAGATTCGGTTTAGATGCTTGCCGTCTCGCACATCAATTTCGATCTGCAAATCGTAAAAGTCCCCATCTCGTTGGTGCATGGTCATATTGCCAATATTGCCTTCATAATCCGCCACCAAGCTCGCAATCGCTCCCAAGGCGCCCATCTGATTGGCAAGGGTTACTTGCACCCGGCCCGCAAACAAACTTGGCGCATCCGGTGCAATATCCCAGACAACATCGATCCACTGAGCACTCTCGTCGCTAAGCTTCTCAAGCTCCGTACTCTCAATAGCATAGAGGGTCACGCCGCCGCCCTGCTGAACAATGCCCACCAGCCGATCACCCGGCACAGCAAATAGGCCGTCTGAAAATGCGATAGACTGGGCAGCCATTTGCGCTTTATTGACCAGAGCAACGAGGGCATGTCCGCCCTTATTCACAGTCACGTGCCCATTCTGATTGGTCCGGCCAGCTTCATCACCCGCGCTGGTCTGGGTAACCAGTTTTGGAAAAACAGCACCCAACACATCATAGGGGGCCAGATTACCCTGTCCCACCTCAGCAAGCATCTCTTCAACGCTTTTATGACGAAGCGGCCCGAGCGCGCGCTCAAGCACCTTAGGTCCGGCTCGTTTTTTGAACTGTTCAAAAACACTTTTCAGCATTTGTTTGCCAACCCGGGCAAACTCTTCTTGCTGAGACTGGCGCACAGCACGTCGGATCGCAGAGCGGGCTTTACCGGTGGCAACAATGCCGTCCCACGCAGCGAGCGGCTGCTGCGCTTCTGAGGTGATGATATCAACTTCATCCCCATTTTTAAGCTCACTGCGCAAAGGCGCATGTTGACCATTGATTTTGCTGCCAACACAATGATCGCCAATGTCGGTATGAACCGCATAGGCAAAATCAATCGAAGTCGCGCCGCGCGGCAGAGAAATCAACCGCCCTTTCGGCGTGAAACAAAATACCTGATCGGTAAAAAGTTGCAGCTTGGAATGCTCAAGAAACTCTTCCGGCGTGCTGCCATGTTCCAACAGCTCAACCAATTGGTTCAACCAGCGGAATGTATTTCCAAATTCATCCGACGTTTCAACATCACTATTTTCTTTATTTTCTTTATAGAACCAATGTGCCGCAATGCCGTACTCAGCCACTTCATGCATGATGCGGGTGCGGATCTGAACTTCAACCCGTTTGCGCTCAGGTCCAATGATAGTGGTGTGAAGCGAGCGATAGCCGTTGTTCTTGGGCGTAGAAATATAGTCCTTAAACCGTCCCGGCACACTGCGCCAATTCCGGTGAAGCATGCCCAATGCAGCGTAGGCGTCGGCGTCATCATCCACGATCACCCGGAAGCCATAAATATCGGAAAGCTGCTCAAGCGACACGCTACGCCGCTGCATTTTACGCCAAATCGAAAACGGTTTTTTCTCTCGCCCATACACTTCAACATTGAGACCGTCAGCCGCCACGGTCTGACGCAAGTCATAGGCAATGCTCTCAACGACATCTGAACTTTCGGCACGCAGTTCCGATAGGCGCTCAACCAAAGTCGCGCGCGCTTCCGAATGCAATTGCTCGAAGGACAGGTCTTCTAATTCTTCGCGTACTTCGTGCATGCCCATACGGCCGGCAAGCGGGGCATAAATATCAAGGGTTTCTTGCGCAATGCGTTGGCGTTTCGATGCCTTTTTGATGAAGTGCAACGTCCGCATATTGTGCAAACGGTCCGCGAGTTTCACCAGCAGAACCCGTATGTCGTTCGACATTGCTAGAATAAATTTACGGAAATTTTCAGCCTGCTTGGATTGTTCACTGTCCCATTCAAGCTTTGAGAGCTTTGTGACCCCATCCACCATATTGGCGATTTGCTCACCGAAGAGTTGCTCAATCTCTTCAAAAGTAGCTTCAGTATCTTCAATCGTATCGTGGAGCAATCCGGTAACAATGGTTGCCGCATCAAGCTTCAACTCTGTCAGGATACCGGCGACTTCAATTGGATGTGAAAAATACGGGTCCCCATTTGCGCGTTTCTGCATGCCATGCATCTTGGTGCCATAAACATAAGCACGGTTGATCAACGCTTCATCCGCCTCAGGACTATACGCCAACACTTTTTCGACAAGCTCATACTGACGCAGCATTCGTGGGGACTTCCTTTCTCCCAATTATACGGACTTCTCTGTTAGCCCCTTGCCTATTCCCCGTGGAAAGAAAGGCGCAAACAAGGGTAGAGACTCAAAACGCCGCCCAGTGGAACCGGGCGGCGCTGATTGTTGAGAAGGTCTCAACAAAAATTCAGTCGGCAAATACCGAGTGCCCTACTTCTGAGGCGTATCCATTTGACTTTGTAGCGCGCGAAGAAGATCTTGCTCGCTCATTTGGTCCAATGTATCCGGCGCGTCTGGTGTTGCAGCCGCTGCAGGTGTTCCAAATACGGAGTCTGCCAGAGATGTATCTTTCTCTGCCGATGCGCCACCAAATCCGCCAGAGGCTGATTGCGCTGTATTCCCAATCAAAGCCATCGGCTCCAACTCAGGCTCATCACGGTCAGCCCGTTTTTGCATGCTGGTCACAAGCTCTTCGCGCACTTCAGCGGCAATGATTGTTTCGTCAGCAATTTCACGCAAAGCCACAACCGGGTTTTTATCATTGTCCCGGTCAATCGTGATTTCGGCACCTGCAGAAACGGCCCGCGCTCGGTGGGCAGCCAACAAAACCAATTCAAATCGGTTTGGTACCTTGTCAACGCAGTCTTCAACGGTCACGCGCGCCATGCGGTCACTCTCCTAGAAAGTAATGAAGGGATTCCCTTCTATCTAATAAGAAACCCTATGAAATGCAAGAAAAACAATCAATTAGCCCCAATTAGGTGCAAAAATATGCTTTCGAACAAATTATAGCTGCCACCTCTTAAAGTTTTACTTGAGATCAGCCCTTAGGGCTTTACTTGGTAAATCCCCTCACTCGCCTCTACTGGCAAGGCCGCCACCAATTCCGACACCTTTTCGCCCGTTTGCGGATGGCGCCAATCCGGACAAATTTCAGCCAAAGGCAGCAAAACAAATCCGCGACGCACCAACTCAGGATGAGGCAAAGCCAACGGACGAGAGGTCCACTCTTCCCCCGGCGCTGTTTCAGGCACACTGCCGGGCACAATCACCACGCCCCGAAAATCAATCAAATCAATATCCACTGCCCGTTCGCCCCAGCGCACGCGGCGCTCCCGGCCAAAGTCAGCTTCAATCCGGTGCAACAGGTCCAACAGAGCATCAGCGTCCAAATCACTTTCGATTTGCGCCACCCCATTTACAAAATCCGGCTGCTCATCTGGCGTAATGGCAGGCGTTTTGTACCAATGGGAGCATTTCACCACGCTCAAACCATAAGAAGGCAATGCCGCGACAACAGCCTGCAAGGTTTCCAGCGGCGTTCCCGATGCACTGGGCAGGTTTGCGCCAAAGGCAATCAAAAGCGGTGCAATCATCTGTTTTCCTAATTTCAAAGGGCAACGCTTTGGTAATCCACGCGCCACACCCTTGCTCTTAATCGATAGGCGGTTTATCAGAAAACACACCGCCCGTCGCCACCTTAGGCACGTAAAAGAGACCAATATGACCTCGCCACCGAAAAGTACACCGCCCGAAGCCCCTCTAGATTGCCCTCTATGCCCCCGCCTAGTGGACTTTCGGACGGACAATCAAACCGCGCATCCAGACTGGTTTAATGCGCCAGTCCCCTCATTTGGGGCCGACAGTGCAAAGCTTCTGGTCATGGGATTGGCACCGGGCCTCCAAGGCGCCAACCGCACCGGCAGGCCCTTTACAGGTGACTGGGCCGGAGACCTTCTCTATCCCACCCTACTCAAATTTGGCTTTGCAAAAGGCACCTACGATGCCCGGCCTGATGACGGCCTAGAGCTGATCGATTGCATGATTTCCAACGCGGTGCGCTGCGTACCGCCCCAAAACAAACCCATAGGGGCTGAAATGAAAGCCTGCCGTCCATTTTTGGACGCGCGGATTTCTGCCCTCCCGAACCTAAAAGTTATTATTGCGTTAGGTCGGATTGCCCACGAGAACACGCTCACGGTTTTGAACCTGAAAAAGAGCGCTCACAAGTTTGGACATAACAGCGTTCACACGGTGTCAGAGGGTCTGGTCATCATCGACAGCTATCATTGCTCTCGCTACAACACAAATACTGGTCGCCTCACAGAAGCGATGTTCCACGATGTTTTCGCCAATGCAAAGTCGCGTCTGTAATCCCTACCAGTAACGCTGTTCAGCCCAAGGGTCGGCTTCATTGTGATAGCCGCGCTCTTCCCAGAACCCAGGTTTGTCGCTAGCAGAGAATTCAATGCGTTTGATCCACTTGGCGCTTTTCCAAAAATACCAACTCGGCACAATGGCCCGAACAGGGGCACCGTGCTCACGGGTCAACGGTTGGCCCTCCCAACTATGAGCAAGCATCATATTGGGCTCGGACATCACCTCAATTTTTATGTTGGTGGTGTAACCGTCATAGGAATGGAAAATCACATGGCGGGCTTCAGGTAGCGGTTTGGCCAACGCCAAAATATGCGCCCCAGAAACACCGTCCCA
>NVSO02000105.1 GCA_002401305.2 Rhodobiaceae bacterium
AGTGCATCTTTAGAGGCGACCAACACCCTCTGGGCTTCTTGAATTGTTGGAAGCCTTTTGTGATGTCGGCATTGAACATTTATGTCTTCAGCTTGGGCTTGTAAGGCAAAGGCACCAAATGTACCGCTCACGCCTTTAAGCGTGTGGCTTCTTCGCTCCACCTCTGTCAGGTCTTTTTCCTGAACAGCGCGCACAATCGCATTGGCTGCTTTGGTGACATCTGAACAAATAGATAGCACAAGGCGCTGTTGCACTTCCGGGGAAAACTCATCCAGCAACTCATCTAAAGTCTCACGTTGAATGGCTGCCTCAGCCTGCTCACTGGTGCGAACCGTATCTTGCGCCGCCTCATAGGGTGCTGTGTTTTTAAGTGCAGTCTCCAGCGCTCGGTACAATTGATTGCCGATAATCGGTTTGGACACGAAGCCATCCATTCCGGCTTTTTTCACCGATTGAATATCTTTTTCCATGGCGTAAGCCGTCAACGCAATGATGCGCAATTTAGGGCCGATGGTCGGCAAGGCACGCAGGCGCTCGGTTGCTTCAAGTCCGCCCATCACGGGCATATTGATGTCCATCAAAATGGCATCATAATTTCGACGCGCAACCGCTTCGATCGCTTGGCGGCCATCGTCAACGCAGTCAACCCGGCACCCCATGTTGAGCAATAGCCTGGAGGCGACGATTTGATTGGTTGCATTGTCTTCTACAACTAAAACATTAGGCACAGTACCTGCGGTTGTTTGAAGTTGCTTTTGACTATGGGGGACGTTCTCACTCTCAACGGGCAACATGTCGGTGCTTCCTAATTGCAATGGTAAAACACATTTGAATAGACTGCCCTGTCCGGGCTCACTTTGAAAGGAAACACTTCCGCCCATCATTTCGGATAGCTTGCGACAAATAGCAAGGCCTAGCCCAGTGCCCCCGCGGCGTTCATGGTCATGATGGCCAAGTTGTCGAAATTCCAGAAACACATTTGGGGTATCAGCGTCGGATATGCCCTGCCCTGTATCGACAACAGACAGGGATAGGCAATTTCCTCCGTCTGCAGCAGATTCAACTCCAAGCTCAACCTTGATGCAGCCGATATCGGTAAATTTCGCGGCATTGGATAGGAAATTATTGAGGATTTGACGAATGCGACCGGTATCCCCGATGACAACTTCCGGCATATTGGGTTGCAAGGTCACATGAAATTCAAGCCCCTTACCCTCAACAACAGGCCGCCAAAACTCAGCGATATCGGAGATTAGAAGGCCCGGACGGTAGGGAACCGCTTCTAGTTCCAATCGACCTGCTTCAATTTTTGCAAAATCCAAAGCGTCCGATAGCATGAGGTTCAACGTCTCGCCACTTGAGGTTGCAAGCCGTATGAGGGAGCGCTGGTCTTCATTTAGCTGAGATTGCCCCAACACACGTAATGTGCCCAGCACACCGTTAAGGGGCGTTCTGATTTCATGGCTCATCATCGCCAGAAAGTCTGACTTGGCTTGGGATGCAGCTTCGGCTTCGTCCTTGGCCAATTGCAACTCCTCTTGGGATCGGCGTAGATCAGTCTGATCTTGGATGGTCCCTACATATTTGAGCAAGCTGCCGTCTTGCGCCAATTGAGGTTCTCCGCGTGCACTGATATAACGGACCTCGCCCGTTTTACGCACAATTGTATGGTTCACCTCAAAGGGTTCAATGCGATCCACATTGTATTGGATTAATGCCTCCATTTCACTTCTCTGATCGGTCGGAACCATAGACTTCATCAATTCTCGTGAGGGCTCCACTGTTCCTTTTTCAATGCCATAAATTGTGTACAGCTCATCAGACCACGTACAAGTGCCTGTACACGCATCCAACTCCCAACTGCCAACACCGGCAATCCGCTGAGCGACTTGGAGGTTGCGCGCACTTTCTTGCAAAGACTTGTCGGCGGCGACACGGGCCGAAATATCTCTCAGATATATGGTGAAAAATTGATGCTCATTCACTTCTACCGGGGTGATGGCCAGCTCAACCGGGAATGAGTGACCATCTGCATGCTGGGCCGTTATCTCCACGCGTTTATGGAGTACATCCTGCCTGTCTGCAGAGAGATACCGCTCCGTGCCATTGGTATATTCTTCGCGCAAATGTGGGGGGACAATCATTTCGGAAAAAACCTCCCCCATCGCCTCGTCACGTGTATGCCCGAAGGTCACTTCGGCGGCTGGATTGAACTCCCGAATAATACCGGCCGCGTCCACAGTTACCACGCAATCAAGCGCACTATCGGTTATGGCATGGCGCAACGCTTCGTGTTCGCGCCCCTCCGCCTCCTTAGTTACACGGTCGGTAATATCCTGCACCATGCCCACACGGACGGTTTGCGCCAAATCAATATCGAAAACTTCAGCATTGGACAGCCACAGGTTTTGAATATCCCCAGTCTGGGTTAAGGCGCGAAACTCCAACATGATAGATGTGCCATTTTGTATGGCATCCATCGTTTTTGTCGCCACTTCTTCTCTGTCGTCAGGATGCACGCGGTCGATCAGCGACCCATAGCTTACACTTCCCTCATCGGGTTCTAGCGAGGGGGCGATCTCCAAAATGCCGGGCGACAAATAGGTCGTTTCAAGGGTTTCGGGGTTCATCACAAAATACCCCAGACGCGCCAATTTCTCCGCTGTCTGAATGATCGTCTCATGACGTTGCAGCAGGTTTTCTCTGCGCTTCAATTCCGTTATATCTGTGCAAATTTCTAGAAAGCCACCGTCCGGCATCGGGCGCCAATCCAGCCGTCTCCAATTTTCGACATCCAAATGATATTCGATAGGTCCTTGATCACGGCTCCCATTTTCTGGTCTCAAAGGCATGGGGGTGGCGCATTGTTTCTTTCGCAAATGAGCGACAGATCGCCATGGCACGCCCTCTTGGAGAAAGGTTTGATCAAGACGGAGCAATTCGCCGTATCTGGGATTGCAAAAAACGAATTTGGCGTGCTCATCATAATAGGCAACGCCGTCGACAAGCATCGAGAGCGCCGCTTCCGCAGTGGGATGCCCGTTAGGGGGGATGCCAGTCCCCTGAGATATATGCGCCATTATCAAATCCTGTTGCAGAATTGGAAACTCCTTTCAGGAAATGCAGGTTACAGACCAGCGCGCGCCCTTTCAAAAGCGGGGAAAACCGCCTCTTTGGGCTAGGAGAAATCACCATACCACCAAGGGTCTCTGCAAATCACTAACATCGCTTCGCATTCTGCAAAGTTTGCGGGCGATCTATTGCAAAGTGGGGAATTGAGCAAATGGGGGCTTTGCGCCCGTTTGCATCTCCACAAACGGGCATTCTTCGCAGACTTAAAGGTCGCAAAGTGGGCTTCTACGTCGCAAGACGCGAAGATTTCAACCCACTCACTGGGTCGAAAAGGTCCATTCTAAATAGTTTTGCGTGCCAAAATGATGCCAACCACCATGAAGACGACACCAAGCAGTCTCTGGAATGAAAGCGAGGTTTGGGTCATGCCAAATAGGCCGTAATGATCAATGAGCACCGACGCGATGATTTGCCCGAGTAATACAAAGAACACGGCGTTGGCGACCCCGAATGTCGGCGCTACATAGGTGATCGACAGCACATAGAAAGCCACCAGCGCGCCGCCTAGATAATAGTAATACGGCAAGGAGGTTGTTTTGTTCTCAGGTAGGCCGATCACAAATAACGTCGCCACGCTGCACAGCAACGCCACGCAAAAGAGGATCGACGCCGCCATCGCCACATTGCCGTACGCCACGCCCAACCGCGCGTTTAGGGTTGCCATCACAGGAATACCGATGCCGGCAACCAGCATCAGAAGGCCGTAGGATACTGACTGGCTCATGAAGAAGTCTCTTTGCGCCGATCGGTGACGCTGCGTCCGCCAATGCCCCAATTATCGGTCTCAACTTCTTCGATGATCACGATTGTTGTCTCGGGGTTTTTGCCCAATTCAACCTGCAAAAGCTCTGTCACCGACGCGATCAGTTTCTTTTTCTTTTCCGGTGTCAAACCTTCGGGAGTGAGTTTGAAATTTACGTATGGCATGTGTGCGCGCTCCTTGATAGTGGGGGATCCCCTTGCGTCTTCTTGGAACTTAGGTACATGACCTCCCCCTTCAAGTCGAGGGGGGCCAATACGTCCATTTAAAGCGCTTTGGCCTTATTTCTCCCATTTGGGCGCTGGTTAGGCTGGGGTAACACAAGCGTGAAGCTCAAATGGCGGAAATCGCTGGATGGGTGGCACTTAGGCCCGCACGGTTTTGGCCGACGCCTTGTATATGTGCCCTACGCTCAATACATTAAGCCCCATAATGCCATTCATTGCATAGATGGGACCGAACATGACTGACAGCACAGAATATACCCCTGCTAAAATTTGGACGTGGAACAAAGAAAATGGCGGAAAATTTGCGTCCATCAACCGTCCAATAGCTGGCGCGACGCACGACAAAGAACTCCC
>NVSO02000106.1 GCA_002401305.2 Rhodobiaceae bacterium
AAACCGCCGCTAAGTTCCTCAATGAAGTCGACAGCGCGATCGTTCTTCATAACGCCTCAACCCAATTTGCCGATGGCGGTGAATTTGGCATGGGCGCTGAAATCGGAATCGCTACTGGCAAATTCCATGCCCGTGGCCCCGTGGGCGTTGAGCAATTGACAAGCTTCAAGTATCAGGTCCGCGGTCAGGGCCAAACACGGCCTTAATATATGAGCACGACACTTCACCCTCCTTATAAGACCAACGCCCTTGCCCCCGGCTTGCGCGTTGGTCTGTTTGGCGGCTCTTTCAACCCAGCCCATGAAGGCCATTTGCACGTCTCGCGCATGGCCATTCAAGCCTTGGGGTTGGATCGCCTGTGGTGGATGGTCAGCCCGCAAAACCCGCTCAAAAGCACCAACGACATGGCGCCCTTTGCCCAGCGCTTTGCCAGTGCTGAACGCATGGCCCGCCATCCCCATATTGTGGTCAGCGACATCGAGCAAAAACTAGGGACCCGCTTTACAGCCGATACCCTGCGCGCCCTTAAAGCCCGCAACCCTCAAGTACAATTTATCTGGCTCATGGGCGCAGATAACCTGATCCAATTCACCAAATGGGAAAACTGGCAGGATATCGCCCGCGCTGTCCCCGTCGCCGTCTACCCCCGTCCCGGCTACAGCCTCCAAGCCCGGCTCTCACCCGCCGCAAAATGGTATGGGGATAATCAGATCAATGCGCTGGCGGCCAAAAACCTCGCCGACACTCAAGCACCCGCCCTAGTGTTCCTCGACGGCCCAGAACATCCCGCCTCCGCCACAGCCATTCGCGCACAATCAAAGTCATAATCTTGCACACCTAAGCTTATCCGCCCTTTTTTCACTGGTTCAATTGAATGGACCTGCCAAAAAAGCGTGTTAGGCTTCTAGTATTGGGAAAAAGGTCTCCTATATAGGATGGACCAAAAGAAGAACATCGGCTGGCGCATCTATCTGGGATAGAGCACTATTGGGATCGGGAGGGACCATATGAGCACGCAAGCACGGACAAATAGTCCAAAGGTACATGCTGAAACAGCGCCCAAAATCCAACCCGGCAGCACGCCCTCAATTGTGCCCGCCCCCGTGGTCCTAACGGACCGTCCGGGACATTTGGCCTATTATCATTGGGTACGTGCAGGCTCAGAGGCCTTTGCCGCCATGCTCGAACCTGAAGACATGGCCATTCAATCCATGCCAGACGCCAGCCCCACAAAGTGGCACCTCGCCCACACAAGTTGGTTCTTTGAAACCTTCCTTCTCCTTCCCCACGCCCCCCACTACACCCCCTTCGACGAGAGCTTCTCCGTCCTCTTCAATTCCTATTATGAGCAAATTGGACCGCAATGGGCCCGCGCCCAGCGGGGCCAACTATCGCGTCCCACAATCAACCAAGTGCTGAACTATCGCACCCATGTGAACGCCGCCATGGAACAGTTGATTGCAACCACCTCCCAATCCACGTGGGAAACAATTCGTATACTGATTATACTGGGCCTCAACCACGAGCAACAACACCAAGAGCTGATGGCCACAGACCTCAAACATATGCTGGCCCAAAATCCCCTGTCACCGGCCCCCTTTGACGCGCCGTTCAAACACACGCCCCAAAATATCTCTCCCTTGAGCCCGTTAAGCTGGAGTGAACTGGAAGGCGGCATCGTCTCCCAAGGGCGCGACTTGCACCCTGAAGAATTCGCCTTTGACAATGAAGGCCCCTGCCATGATGTGGTGCTCCAACCCTACCTTCTGGCCAACCGACTGGTCACCAACGGCGATTACCTCGCTTTCATCCAAGACAAAGGCTACGGTCGATCCGAACTCTGGCTGTCCGACGGCTGGGCTGATGTGCGATCACACAAATGGGCACACCCGCTTTATTGGCGCGCCCAAGAAGACGGCAGCTACACCGAGTACACGCTTGCCGGGGTCCAAGCCCTCGACCTCTCCCAACCCGTGACGCACTTAAGCGCCTATGAAGCTGCCGCTTATGCCCAATGGGCAGGCGCGCGTTTGCCACGAGAAGCCGAACTGGAACATGCCACTAAGGGCAAAGCCCTCACAGGCAACTTCTACGCCCCCGGTGCCATAGCCCCCCATCCCCACCGGGCCCAGAGAGATGAAGCCCCCTTGCAACAACTCTTTGGTGATTGTTGGGAATGGACCCAAAGCGCTTATAGCGCCTACCCCAGATACCAAGCCCCTCGCGGTGCTGTCGGCGAATACAATGGAAAATTCATGTGCAACCAAATGGTGTTGCGGGGCGGTTCCTGCGCAACACCCCACGGCCACATGCGCACGACCTATCGGAACTTTTTCCCCGCAGGCACCCGCTGGCAATTTTCCGGCCTGCGCCTCGCCCTAGACACACCAGCTTAAAATCAACTCCGGCTCACCCAGCCTAAAAGCAGAGACCTATGTCCAAACCATCCGACAGCAAAAATGACGCCCCACCCGAAGCAGACACATTGGCCTTTTTCCAAGACCTGGAGCCCCCGGCTAATGATTTTTTGCAGGATGCCTTAAGCGGATTATCCGCCGCCCCTAAAACCATGTCTCCGAAGTATTTTTATGACCAGAAAGGCTCTCAATTATTTGACGCCATCTGCGACACACAGGAATATTATGTCACCCGGACAGAGATTGATTTACTGCAAAACTTAATCCCGATACTGAATAAATTGGCAGGACCCGGCGCCGACATTGTTGAATATGGCAGCGGCGCATCCGTAAAGGTCCGCACCTTGTTGGAAGGGCTGGACAATGTCAGCTCCTACCTCGCCATCGACATTAGCCGAGCTCATTTGATCAATGCTTGCCGGGTTTTGGCAGACGACTATCCCGAAATTGCCATCGGCGCCATTTGTGCTGACTTCACCGCCCCCATTACCTTGCCAGCGATTTCACGCGAGAAGGGCCGTGTTGTGGGTTTTCTGCCCGGCTCCACCATTGGTAATTTTGCCCCCAAAGACGCGAAAGAATTTCTAGCCCGTGCTTCAAAAATGTTGGGCGAAGGAGGCGCGTTGCTGATGGGGGTTGATTTGAAGAAGGATCCCGACATTCTAAACGCTGCCTATAATGACGCCCAGGGCGTGACCGCTGCCTTCAACCTCAATCTGCTCACCCGTATGCGCGGCGAATTGGGCGCAAAGCTCAATCAGGACAATTTTCGGCATCGGGCATTCTATAATGGCGAGCAAGGCCGCATTGAAATGCACCTCGAAAGTAAAACAGAGCAGACAGTTCAGTTGGACGGCAAAGAATTCAGTTTTTCCGCAGGCGAAACGATCCATACAGAAAATTCTTACAAATACGGGCTTGAGGAATTCGCCGCATTGGCAGAATCAGCAGGTTTCCGCGCAAAACACGCCTGGACCGACCCCAAAGGGCTGTTCTCCCTGCATTGGCTAGAAGTCCACACTCAATAAAAAACGTCACATCAGTCGCGAGGACCAGTTGTAAATTCCCGCTCTATACGTCATATAGGGGGGATTGAGCGCTCCCATGAGGGAGTGTATGATTAACGGCTACTATGGGAGATACTCCTGGCCACCGAAAGTACGGACCTAAACGTCCAGTCGGCCGCATCGGACGGGCAAAATGCCTCCACTGCCGCCACAGAAAACGCAAAAACGCACGACGCTAATTCAGCCACACATGACCCTGC
>NVSO02000107.1 GCA_002401305.2 Rhodobiaceae bacterium
CGGCATGGCCCCGCGTGTCCGCTCCTATCCAATCACGGCAATCTTCGAAGTCGGCATGACGGAGTACGACAGCTCCTTTGTTTTTCTACCGCTCAGCGTCGCGCAGAAATTCTTCAAAACCGGCGACCGAGTGACCGCCTTAGAAATCATGACCGAAGACCCCGACGAGGTTGAACAATTTCTCACCCCTGTGGGCGACGTAACCGGCCCAATGACACGCGTCTACACATGGCAACACCTCAATGCGAGTTTCTTCAACGCCTTGCAGGTGGAGCGCAATGTAATGTTCCTCATCCTCACACTCATCTTGATTGTCGCCTCCCTCAACATTGTCTCCGGCCTCATTATGATGGTGAAAGACAAGGGCAAGGACATCGCTGTCATGCGGACAATGGGTGTCACCCGCGGTGCTGTGATGCGTATTTTCTTCATCGCAGGGGCCAGCATCGGCACAGCCGGAACGCTCGCAGGCCTCATATTGGGAACCGTCTTTTGCGCCAATATTGAAACCCTGCGCCAAGCCGTTTCCAGCCTCACAAATTCCAAAATCTTTGATCCGGAAGTCTACTTTTTAGCGCACCTTCCCGCTCAAATGGAAGTATCCGAAGTCACCTCCGTGGTGCTTATGGCTCTTGCTCTGTCATTCGCGGCAACTCTCTATCCCGCGTGGCGTGCGGCATCTCTCGACCCTGTGGAGGCCCTGCGTTATGAGTAATCCGGTTCTCGTTTTTGAAGCTGTTCGACGCACCTATCCCGAGGGCGACCGTGAATTGGTGGTCTTTGATGATCTCAATACGACGATCTATGGCGGGCAGATGGTTGCCTTGGTGGGTCCCTCTGGCTCGGGCAAGTCTTCGTTGTTGCACATCGCGGGCCTGTTGGAGACACCCACAAGTGGGCAAGTGCTTATCAATGGTCGCGCATCTTCGAACCTAAGCGACAAAGAAATGACTGAAATTCGGCGCTACGACATTGGCTTCGTCTATCAATTCCACAATCTGTTGGCCGAGTTTACAGCCCTAGAGAATGTGGCTTTGCCTCAGATCATCACCGGCAAATCTAAGGCGGCTTCAAATGAACGCGCGGCTGATTTGTTGGAACGGTTTGGCTTGGCAGACCGCATGACCCATCGTCCCGCTGAACTCTCCGGCGGGGAGCAACAACGGGTGGCGATTGCCCGTGCATTAGCGAATAAACCTCAGCTTCTTTTGGCGGGTGAGCCGACAGGGAACTTGGACCCCAAAACCTCTGACTCTGTGTTTGAGGCTTTGTTGGAGGTCACGCGTTCAGAGAATGTTGCGGCCCTTATCGCCACACATAACCTTCACCTTGCCGGGAAAATGGACCGACTGCTGTTGATCCAAAATGGTAAGTTGCGAGAGGGTGCCGACATCGCAAAAGAGCACGTGAGCTTCTAAGCGCCCCACGGTGATTTCTAACCCTTATCAGTACAAATAATTCCGGAATTTTTGAAAAGTCTCGGAAATGGGCCAAATATTAGCTATTGACGAAATGGAACAAAACATGAACACTCTAACTCTGGAAACACACAGTTAGAGGACATCATCATGCGGACGTTGCTTTCAAACATTACAGATTCTGACACGCTGGACTGGGTAGAAGATATTGCAGGTTTGGCCTCCGTCACAGCCATGGGCTGGGTGGCGATCAATTGGTTGCCGCTGGCCGAAGCATTCATTGGAGGTTGAACTCCCCGATAACCTGATCTCTGGCGGGGGCTAGAATCGGCTTATCCACAGTTATTCGACAGTTTTTCGATGGGGCGGACCGGCGCTGACGTGACAGGCGCCTCGAAAGTCGAGACAATGCCCCATGTCAGAAAAAGCCCCCACAATCGATCTTGAAGCCACCCAAACCCACCCGGACAATCGTTTTGATGTGCCCGAGGCTGTGCGTTTCATCCATCTACGGTTTCACTCCGCCTATTCATTGTTGGAGGGGGCGCTGCGGATCAAGAATCTGCCAGCCCTGTGCAAAGAGCATAAAATGCCTGCCTTGGGCATTGCCGACACCAACAATCTGTTCGGGGCGTTAGAGTTCTCAGAGACAATGGCCGGGGCAGGCATTCAGCCGATTACCGGCTGCTCCATTGCCGTCGATCTTAATGATCGCAAACCAGACCCCCTCGATCCAAACAAGCGCAACGAAGCAACCGGTTCCTTGGTTGTGATGGCAAGAAACCAGCAGGGCTATCGCTCGCTGATGAAACTGTCCACCAAAGCATTTCTAGAAACAGATTCAGCCGAAGACCCCCACATCCCGATCAGTGTCTTGGAGCAATATCGCGCCGGTCTGATTTGCCTAACGGGTGGCCCCTCAGGGCCGATCAACCAGCTCTTAGTCGCGGGTAAAAAGAAAGACGCACGCAGAGAGCTGGAAAAGCTCAAAACGCTCTTCGGTGATTGCCTGTATGTGGAGCTTCAGCGCCACGGCGTTGCTGAGGAAATGTCGACCGAAACGGCCCTTATTCAAATGGCCTATGAAATGGACGTGGCCTTGGTGGCAACCAATGAGCCCTTTTTCACCAAGACCGATGAATATGAAGCCCATGATGCATTGATATGTATTTCTGAAGGGCGCTATGTAACCGAAGAAGACCGGCGGCGCATGACGCCCGAGCATTATTTCAAATCTCAAGATGAGATGGTCAAACTGTTTGAGGATTTGCCCGAGGCAATTTCCAATACAGTTGAGATCGCTCGGCGCTGTGCTTTCCGCCCGCGCACACATGCCCCCATTTTGCCGACCTTCGCAGAGGGCATGCCCGAGGGGGAAGAGCTGAGCCGCCAAGCGCACGAAGGCTTGACCAAACGGTTGGCCAACAATCCAGCCTTTGAGACAGAAGAAAACTACCGCAAGCGTCTAGACTTTGAGTTGGGCATCATCAACGGGATGGACTTTCCCGGCTACTTTTTGATCGTTGCCGATTTTATCAAGTGGGCAAAAGATCAAGGCATTCCCGTCGGCCCCGGTCGTGGGTCAGGGGCGGGCTCCTTGGTGGCGTGGTCCTTGACCATCACCGATTTGGACCCCTTGCGTTTTGGCTTGCTGTTCGAAAGGTTCTTGAACCCAGAACGGGTATCCATGCCCGATTTCGATATCGATTTTTGCCAAGACCGCCGGGATGAAGTTATCCGTTATGTGCAAAATAAATATGGCTACGCCCAAGTCGCCCAGATCATTACCTTCGGGAAGCTACAAGCCCGCGCGGTGCTGCGCGATGTGGGCCGTGTTCTCCAAATGCCGTATGGCCAAGTAGACCGTCTCTGCAAACTCATTCCCAACAACCCCGCCAATCCCGTTACGTTGGCCGAAGCGTTGATAGAAGAGCCCAAGCTTAAAGAAGAAGCCAAACAAGAAGAAGTTGTGCAACGCTTGCTCGATATGGGCACCTCGTTGGAAGGGCTCTATCGTCACGCCTCCACCCACGCGGCGGGCGTCGTCATCGGCGACCGGCCATTGGATGAATTGGTCCCGCTGTACGTGGACCCGCGTTCCGATATGCCGGTAACACAGTTCAATATGAAATGGGTGGAGCCAGCCGGTCTCGTCAAGTTTGACTTTTTGGGTCTAAAGACACTGACAGTGCTCACCAAGGCGGTAAAGTTCACAGAGAAGAAGGGCGTTTTCGTCAATCTGGAGCAATTGCCCCTCGATGATCTGGCGAGCTATGAATTGTTGCAAAAAGGCGAAAGTGTCGGGGTCTTCCAGTTGGAGAGTACCGGCATGCGCAACGTGCTCAAGCAAATGAAGCCTGACTGCTTGGAAGACATTATTGCGTTGGTTGCTCTCTATCGTCCTGGCCCAATGGATAATATTCCAACCTATATCGCTGCCAAATCCGGCAAGGCGGAGCCGGACTATCTTCACGAGTCGTTGGAAACAATCCTCAAAGAAACCTACGGCGTGATCATTTATCAGGAACAGGTGATGCAAATTGCCCAAATCCTGTCTGGCTATTCGCTCGGCGAAGCTGATTTGCTCCGCCGGGCCATGGGTAAGAAAATCAAAGCGGAGATGGACAAGCAAAAAGTCCGCTTTGTGGACGGCGCTGTCGCCAAGGGTGTCGACAAGAAACAAGCCGACAGTATCTTTGAGCTAGTAAACAAGTTTGCGGGCTACGGGTTTAACAAATCTCACGCCGCCGCCTACGCCTATATTGCCTTCCAAACTGCCTATATGAAGGCCAATCATCCTGTTGAATTTCTCTCCGCGTCGATGAGCCTTGATATGAGCAACACCGACAAGTTGCACATCTTCAAACAAGAAGCCGACCGTCTCAAAATCAAAGTCTGCGCCCCCTGCGTCAATAACTCAGAATCAGACTTTGCTGTGAAAGACGGCACCATTCTCTATGCCTTGGCCGCCATTAAAAATGTGGGTTCAGCGGCAATGGATTACATTGTCAATGAGCGCGAGGATAATGGTCCGTATCAAGATGTTTATGATTTTGCAAGGCGCATGAACCCGCGCTTGCTCAATAAGCGGGCGATGGAAAA
>NVSO02000108.1 GCA_002401305.2 Rhodobiaceae bacterium
AAAAGCATCACCCATGCGTTGACCGGCATTCTCACCCGTGAGGGAAAAATTGATGTCAACGCCCCGGCCTACGCACCCGAGTGGCAAGGCAAAGACGATCCACGCAAAGCCATCACGCTGGACCAACTAATGCGCATGTCCAGCGGCTTGGCCTTCCAAGAGGATTACAACCCAGAACATCCCTCAGACGTGATCGAAATGTTATGGGGCACGGGCAAAGACGATGTCGCCCATTTTGCGGCAAACTTCCCTCTCGCCCACGAACCCAACAGCACTTGGTATTATTCCAGCGGCACGAGCAACATTGTCTCACGCGCGGTTGCCCACAGCCTAGGCTCAACCACACCAGAAGAATTTGAAGCCTTCATGCGCACAGAACTCTTCGACCGCATTGGGATGAAGAACGTCGATCCAAAGTTCGACACCTCTGGCACCTTTATTGGCTCCTCGTTCTGCTTCTCGCGCGCCCGCGACTTTGCCCGCTTTGGCCTGCTTTATTTGCGCGACGGTGTGTGGGATGGCAAACGGATTTTGCCTGAAAATTGGGTAGATTATGCCCGCACCCCAACGGCCCAAACAACGCAACAGCTCAAAGAAGAAGGGGGCTACGGTGCCCATTTCTGGCTTGGTTTTGGCGGACCAGACACGTTCTCCTGCAATGGGTTTGAAGGCCAATACATCGTTATGGTTCCGGAGCTAGACTTGATTCTTGTCCGTCATGGCCGCACCCCAACCGAGAAAAAGACCAATACGATTGCCTTCATGAAAGACGTAATTGGCTGTTTTCAGCGATAAATTCATTCATTTGGGCTAGGATAAATTTTCCTACTTGGGTGTTTACCCTTAATCCTGTAATGTGAGTTTTATAGAAAACTCGGAGTTATTATGGGTGTCGTGCTCTCGTTTCCTCAATCCGCCAAAGCGGATAATTGGCTGTCCGCTCAAGAATGGACTCAGCTGAGGCATTTGCTCGCCCAAACGCCTTTTGAAATGCACTACGAACAGTTCCCGTTAGATGACGGCCCTTTTCACATCAATATCTATGTGTGCGGCTGGATTGCGCCCAGTTTTGAAGTAAAAAAACAAGAAGGCGAATGGTCCATCATTGACCTACGTAAAGGCAACAAAGAGACGCTTTGCACCAGTGGTCAGCCTGAAGAGATTGTGCGTTACCTCGTAAAACAGGCCTGAGATAAGCCTTCCCCTTTTTGCACGTACAATCCATACTTCCCAAAAATCTGGGGAGGCCGCTTAAGCGGTATATAAAATGAACATCACAACACCTATCTCAACCTCGAGCGCAGCCGCTGAGACACTCGGCTTTGACGCTGACCGCTTAGGCAAAATTCCAGGCTTCTTGCAGTCTTATATCGACAGTGGAAAATTGGCTGGCACGTCCGTCCTCATTTCGCGCCACGGCGAAGTTGCCCAATTCGAAGTCAACGGCAACAAAGACCGCGAAAACGCCCTGCCGTTGGAAAAAGACAGCATCTTCCGCATCTACTCCATGACCAAGCCAATCACGTCGTTGGCATTGATGATGTTGTACGAAGAAGGCAAATTGCAACTCATCCACCCGGTCTCCCACTACATTCCAGCCTTTGCTGATTTACAGGTGTGGGACGAAGGCACATGGGACAATTACACAACTAAAGCCCCCGATCGCGAAATGCGTGTCTACGACCTGCTCACCCATACATCAGGCCTGACCTATGACTTCATGATGGCCCACCCGGTCGACAAGCTCTATCGCAAGAACAAACTGGGCGGTGCGGGCCGGACCACGTTAAACCTAGAAGAGGTTGTGGACGGCCTTGCAAAAATGCCACTGCAGTTCTCACCGGGCACAAAATGGAACTACTCCATGGCCACGGATGTCTGCGGTCGCTTAGTCGAAATCATCTCCGGCCAAACACTAGACGTCTTCCTGAAGGAACGTATTTTCGATCCGCTCGGCATGGTTGATACAGGCTTTTATGTACCTGAAGACAAATGGGACCGCTTTGCCCCGTGCTACCGTAAAGACCCCGTCACGCGCGTCACAAGCCGCGTGGACGAAGCTGATGCAACAGGCCAATTCACCTCGCAGCCTGCATTCCTATCGGGTGGCGGCGGCTTAGTCTCCACTCAGTCAGATTATTTGGCGTTCTGCCAAATGCTGCTCAATGGTGGGGAAGCAAACGGCAAGCGTTTCGTCTCCCCCAAAACCATTGATCTGATGACAATGAACCATTTGCCCGACAATAAGACCATGCGGGAGATGGACAATTCAGCGTTTTCAGAAACCGGGATGGACGGCGTCGGCTTTGGCCTCGGCTTCTCTGTGCTTCTAGACCAAGGCGCATCACACAGCACAGGCACACCGGGCATCTATTCGTGGGGCGGGCTCGCTTCTACCTACTTCTGGATTGATCCTGTGGAGGACCTGACAGTCATTTTCATGACCCAACTCATGCCCTCCAGCAGCTATCCTATTCGCCCTCAATTGCAGCAGCTTGTTTATGCCGCAATGATCGACTGATCTATTCCTGAAGCGGCCTCACGCCTCTTCAGGGATCATACCGAACTTCAACAGATTGCCGTGCGGGTCGTGAACATAGAATTCTTTCATGTTCCAGTCCCGGACGGCAAAGTCGCTTAAGCGCCCTTTGTGGGCGACAATAAGCGCCCGCCTCGCCTCGAAGTCTTCAAACAGAGACGGCACCTGCCCTCCCCGAATATAACAAGATGTATTTTCTGCAATGGCGCGGTCCCGGCACAACCAAAAATGCAGTTCGATCTCATCCCGCTTCATGATCAGGTAATCCCCAATCTCTTCACCGTGAAAGCCCAGAGCCGTTCGGTAGAAGGCCGCGCTCTCAGCAATATCAAGGGAGGCTAAAAGCGGAATAGCACGCGCATAGTCCATAAATAATTTCCTATTTCTGCTGTATTTGGTCGGTCTTCTGTTAAAATGGAAGCAATGAACAATACAATAAATCGGAAATTTTATGCAAGCGCCTACCTACTTCTGGGAAGACATTGACCCCGGATTTGAAATCGAAACCGCCCACCACAAAGCCACGACAGAAGAAATCATCGAATTCGCTCAAGAATTTGATCCCCAGCCTTTTCACTTAGATGCAGAAGCAGCAAAAGACTCACTCTTGGGCGGACTGTGCGCCTCTGGGTGGCACATCTGCTCACTCTCGATGCGCCTTGTTTATGACGCGCTAATTTCAAAGTGCGCAGCCCAAGGCTCTCCCGGCATAGAAGAAGTACGCTGGCGCAAACCGCTTTTTGTTGAAGACACAGTGCGTGTGAAAGTCTCGGTGTTGGAAAAAAGAAGCTCCGCCAGCAAGCCCGGCATCGGCCTCATTCGGTGGCAATGGGAAATGCTCAACCAAAACGATGAAACAATTTCCCTGTTGACCTGTTGGATTATGATGAGCAAACGCCCTCAACAAATGGACGCCACTTCTGAGGAGACCGCCTAATGCCTTGGTTCGAAGATGTTAAAATCGGCACGAGCTCAGAGCTCGGCAGCTATACATTCACACAAGAAGAAATTATCGCGTTCGGCAAAAAATTCGATCCTCAACCCTTCCACGTGGACCCAGAGGCAGCAGCACAAACCCACTTTGGCGGCATCATCGCCTCAGGCTGGCACACTTGTTCCATATGGATGAAGTTGATGGTTGCAAACCGCGCGGGCGACACCGTCGAAGAAGAGCCAGACGAAGACGGCCGCACACCGCCGCGCGGTGGTCCGTCTCCCGGCGTACTCGACATTCGCTGGAAAAAACCGGTACGCCCCGGAGATACAATCAGCTATCGCACCGAGGTTGTGGAAAAAATTGATCTCAAGTCCCGGCCCAACATCGGAATTTTGAGGAGCCTCAACACCGGCACCAATCAAAACGGTGAAACAGTAATAACGTTTTTGGGCCAAGGTTTAGTAGAGCGCAAAAACCCATTCGTCAGCACTAAATGAAGACGGTCCAACAGCTCCTCAGGGGCTGTTGGACACCCTACCCCTTACGGGTCTCATATTCTGACCTTAGGAGCCCCATGACGATAGTGTTCCAATAATCGCCCTTCATATGCACCGACTGGCGCCGAACGCCCTCGACCTGAAAACCAAGTCGTTCATAGGCTTTAATGGCAGGTACATTAAAATCGAAGACACGTAGTTCGAGCCGGTGCGTAATCGGATCGTCAAAGGCAAATTGCAACGCAGCCTGCAACATCAAATCAGCATAGCCCTTGTTTCTATAGGCGGGGCCAATAGCAACCCGGCTTAAATCCGTTTGATGAGTTCGCCTGTTGCGTGTGAGCTGAAAGTGACCAATCAAGTCACCAGCCTTATTGACCACAGAAAAAAAGTCGCCCGCGCTCGAAGAGACATCAAACAAATCATGTAGCTCTTTTTCGAGAGTGTGCCAACTCAGCTTTGGGCCTGCCCATTGCACCACGTCAGCTTCTGAGCCGAACCACGTGCAAAGCTCGCCGATATCCTGCGCCTCAAAAGCCCGGACACCCACCGAGGAATTGCCGGACTCTCCCTTGAACCAAATAGCACCACTCTCTGCATTCATTACCATGGCTAATGCTCCAAGATATCTAGCCGTTCTCATCGTCCCCATGTTGTGCGCGTTGGACGCTTTAATCAAATAGGAAAACAGCATCATATCCCTTGAATTCAGACCAAAATCCACACAGGATCAAGCCGAACACAAACACATGATCACAACTACCGACGAAAATAGGGAATGAGGACGACATGGGGAAAACGGTTCAACTCACAGGCGATGAGGGCTTTGCTCTTTCTGCTTATCTCTCCCCCGCAATCGGCGAGCGCAAAGGCGGCCTCGTATTGGTTCAGGAAATTTTCGGGGTCACAGACCACATCAAAGAACTATGTGATGGGTTTGCGGCAGACGGTTACGACGTAATCGCCCCTTCTCTCTATGACCGAGCGCACCGCGATTGGCGTGCCGACTATTCAGAAGAAGGCATCTCAACATCGATAAAACTCGCAAAAGCGACAGGCATCAAACATACCGCAGGCGACATTCAAGCCGCGATTGATTACCTCGACGGCCAAGGCAATAAACGCATTCATATCACGGGCTATTGTTACGGCGGCGCCGTCGCTTGGCTGGCGGCTTGCCGCTGTTCCGGTCTCACATCATCTGTGGGTTATTACGGACGCCTCATCATGGACCTCGACACTGAAGTGCCCACCTGCCCCACCATGCTGCACTTTGGCTCAAAAGACACCAGCATCCCCATTGACTGGGTGAACGAATTTGCAGAACGCAGACAAGACATCGCCGTCCATGTCTACGATGCAGACCACGGTTTTAATTCAGATCGACGCGATAATTTTGATGCAGAAGTCACCCGCCAAGCCCGCGAGCGCACACTGGAGTGGTTTGAGAAAGCTTAAGCCTCGGGCTGTGTGCCGTAGGTCTTAAATTTTTCCAACACACGGGCCATTTCTTGCCCGTCCAATAGAACTGGCGTCCCCACTTGGCAGGCAAGATGATATTGCTGCGCTAAAGTTTCAACTTCATGGGCAAGGCCGTACGCTTTCGCCAAGCTCTCCCCCGTTGCAATCTGTCCGTGATGGGAGAGCAAACAAGCTGACCTATTCGCCAAGCCCGCAACCACATGAGCCGCAAGGTCATCCGTCCCGAAAGTGGCATAAGGTACGCAGGGAATGTCATCACCGCCCGCAACCGCCACCATATAGTGGAACGCTGGAATGGGCCGGTCCAAACAGGCAAGAGCGGTCGCATAAGGTGAGTGGGTATGCACAACGCCGCGCACATGTGCCTGTGCCTGATAGATGGCACAGTGGAAATGCCATTCAGAAGACGGCAACCGAACACCGCTTAAGATCTCACCTTGCAAGGTGAGAGCAACAATGTCGTCTGGCAATAAATCATCGTACGCCATACCGCTGGGGGTGATCAGGATCTTGTCGCCAAACCGAAGCGAGACGTTGCCTGATTTTCCTGGCGACAATTGACTGTGCGACATCGCAAGAGCGGTATCGATCACCTCTTGGCGGGCCCAATCTTCATCCCCAATGTTTTTAACAAGGCGGCTCATGAGGTTTTCTCCGGATAAAGCGACGCAAGCCCTTGCTGTGAGGCCGGACAAACGCCTCGCTCTGTAATCAAACCCGTCACCAATCGAGCTGGGGTGACATCAAACGCTGGGTTGGCCGCAGGACTTCCCGGTGCGGCAATTTCAATCTGCACAATTCCCTGCGCCGAGCGTCCTTGCATCATCAGCACTTCGTCTTGGTCACGCTCTTCAATGGGAATATCCGCCACGCCGTCTTTAATCGACCAATCGATGGTGGTGTGAGGGAGGGCGACATAAAACGGCACCCCATTGTCTTTAGCCGCAAGCGCCTTGAGATAGGTTCCGATTTTATTGGCCACATCCCCGTTCGCCGACGTGCGGTCAGTGCCCACAAGGCAGAGATCAACTTGACCGCGTTGCATCAAATGGCCGCCCGCATTATCCACGATAATATGATGAGGAATGCCGTGTTGCCCCAGCTCAAAGGCGGTTAAAGCCGCTCCTTGATTGCGAGGCCGGGTTTCATCCACCCACACATGAATGGGGATGCCCGCATCATGGGCCATATAAATCGGCGCAGTTGCCGTGCCCCAATCAATGGTCGCCAACCAGCCCGCGTTGCAATGGGTGAGCACATTGACCGGTTCGCCGTTTTTACGCGCGGCAATCTCTTTAATGATCTCCAATCCATGTGCCCCAATTTGGCGACAGGTTTCAACATCATCCTCACAAATTTGGGCCGCACGCGCATAGGCACACGCCGCGCGCTCCAAGGGTGCCAAAGGACGAACCGCCCGGTCCATTTC
>NVSO02000109.1 GCA_002401305.2 Rhodobiaceae bacterium
ACAACCTGAGCCATCACACGGCCCCAGTTAATTGAATTCACGCCAGCCAATTTGATTTCATCGCGAAAGCTGTGGTCATTGAACATGTCTTTGACGAGCGCTTGGCAATCATCAAATGTGCCTTCCACAGCAATGTTGTGCACATTGCTGTCGAGCACCGTTGTCATTTGGCGACGTTGCACTTCTGAAACGCGCCCCTGCGGGTGCAGAATGAAGATGTCTGTTGCCTCGCGCCCGCGAAAGGCTTCGATGGCCGCTGACCCTGTGTCACCGGATGTCGCGCCGACAATCGTGACGCGCTCTTTGCGTTTGGCCAAAGCGTGATCAAACAAACGCGCCAGAATTTGCATGGCGATATCTTTAAACGCCAATGTCGGGCCATGATATAATTCTAGCAACCAGTCACTCGGGCCGATCTGGCTCAGTGGCGCGACAGCCTTATGGTCAAAGGTGGCATAGGCCTCCTCAATCATTGCACGTAAATCGTCTTCCGCAATTTCATCGCCAATGAAAGGAGACATCACACGGTAGGCGACTTCGGTATAAGGTTTTCCCGCCATGCTGGCGATTTCTTCTTCGTCAAAGCGAGGCCACTCGGAGGGGACATATAGACCCCCATCCCGCGCCAAGCCGGTCAACAGAACATCTTCGAAACCTAATTCCGGAGCCTGCCCCCGCGTGCTGACATATTTCATGTCATTCTCCTTCAACAAAGCCAATACGGCCTTGTGCTTTATGATAGGCAAAATAGATCACAACAAGGACAAGTGCCAACCCTAACCATGTTAAGGCGTAATTCAGGTGATCGTTCTTAATTTCCAATGATGGCGGACGCCGTTTGGGCCACGGACCAACGGAAGCATCTTTGTATTCAGCTTTTAGTTTAGCCATTTGTGCAGACGTCTGCACCACACCGACATCTGCATCATTCATTGCCATCAGATAGAACGGTGCCACCGGGACATCGGGAAGGTTTGCATAGGAGACCATGCGGTCAAGGTCCAGTGTGAACCAGATATTTGCTGACCGGTCTTCTTCAAAATCTAACATGCCTAATGTCTCAGGACGGCGCATGTAGCCCACCAAATTGACCAAGCCGGACGGCTGCGATCCTTCTGGTCTATCTGCGGCCTGTTTCAAGCTTTTTGGCACATCCCCACGGGCGACAAAAACAATGAAGCTCTTGCCATTTTCTTGAGGCACTTGCAAAGGCGTGAGCACCAAATAACCCGAATGATTGTAGCCGGAAAGATAGTGGACTTCCCCGCTGTGTAAGAACGTGCCTTCGACACTGATAGGCTGCCATTCTTTTTCGGCGAGGCTGGTCTGCCACTGCGACGGTGTTGGAAGAGTTTGCGCCAGCGTGCTCAACCGATTGTGCATGTCTTCAATGATTTGAAGTTTCCACTCACGACGTTCCAACTGCCAATTGCCCAACCCAACCAGAAAGAAAAGTGAGAGCACGAATGCAACGGAAAGGCCCGGGAGGGGGCGAAAGACAAAACGGCGGTTAGGTGTGGTCATTCATCGTCCCAACTCGCTTGTTTCGCTTTGTACTTATACTGCTGCGCAATCAGCCAACTCTTCATGCCCGGCAAAAGAAAGAGCGGAATTAATACGCCAAGCGGCAGCCAAATAACAGCATGAATCCAATAGGCCGGTTGATGCGCGACTTCAACATAAAGCGCGCCTCCCACCAGTAGGAAACCAGCAATCATGATGATGAATACAGCGGGACCATCGCCAGAGTCAATTTTGCTAAAGTCTTCCTCACAATGGTTGCACTTATCTGCGACGGTGAGGAAGCTTTTATAGAGCTTGCCTACCCCACAGCGGGGGCAGCAGCTGCGCAGGGCAACTCGTAGAGAGCTTTGTGGCGGATAATAATGGTCATCCATGACAAATCCAATTCCAAGAGGAGCGCCCAAAAATTTAGGGGCGGTGCCGACAGACCGTGCACCGCCCCCAATAATACATGTTTATTGTTTAGTGTGCAGCTGGTGTACCTGCGCCCCATACATAGATGGACGCGAAGAGGAACAACCACACCACATCAACAAAGTGCCAATACCAGGCAGCGGCTTCAAACCCGAAGTGGTGCTTCTCAGTAAAGTGGCCTTTGTAAACACGTGCCAAACAAACAGCGAGAAAGACCGTTCCAATCAAAACATGGAAGCCGTGGAAGCCGGTTGCCATGTAGAAGGTGGAGCCATAAATGTTGCTGTCGATGAATGGGAACGTTGCATGCGCATATTCGTAAGCTTGGAACAGGGAGAACACTGCGCCCAAAAGCACTGTCAAAATCAGACCTGTTTTCACACTTTTACGGTCGCCTTCCAAAAGCGCATGGTGCGCCCAGGTGGCTGTCGTGCCGGATGTGAGCAAGATTAGCGTATTAATCAATGGGATATCCCAAGGATTGAACGTTGCGATCCCCACAGGTGGCCATTCGCCGCCCGTCACTTCAACGCGCAAGAACTGTTGTGCTTGATCAGGGAACAGGCTGATGTCGAAATAGGCCCAGAACCATGCCACGAAGAACATAACTTCTGAGGCAATGAACATGATCATGCCATAACGGTGATGCAACTGAACGACAGGCGTGTGATCGCCCCCTTCAGCTTCACGAACCACATCGCTCCACCAGCCGTACATTGTGTAAAGCACAATTGCCAAACCAATGTAGAACGCCCAAGGGGTGCCCCAAGCGCCTGTTTCGATCTCATCGTGCATATAAAAGATGGCGCCGATGGCCATGATAAATGCACCTAGAGAGCCAATAAATGGCCATGGGCTTGGATCCACCAAGTGATAATCGTGATTCTTAGCGTGGGCGTCTGCCATGTCCCCTCACTCCTGTTCTATCGGTCTGACGTCGTGTCAGCCTTAACTCAATTTCCCGCCAAAGCAGCTGTCTGCTCCTTTGGATAAAACGTATAGGAAAGCGTAATCGTTTTTACGCTATCCAAATTTGGTTCCTCGGCGATTTCGGGATCGATGAAAAAACTCACCGGCATATCCACTCTCTCTCCGGGGGCGAGTGTTTGCTCGGTAAAGCAGAAACACTCGATCTTTGTAAAATAGTAGCCAGCCTCTTGCGGCGTCACATTAAAGATGGCCATGCCGGTAATCGGCTTGTCCGTTGGGTTGTACGCCTCGTAGTAGGCCAAATTTGTTTCGCCAACTTTTACTTTCATTGGCCCGTGACCGGGTTTGAATTCCCACGTCAGGCCACGACTTGTGTTGGCATCAAAGCGGATTGTCATCTCGCGGTCCAAAATCACATCCGGCGCGATGTCGGCGGTCTGCGTGGTGCCGCCGTATCCGGTCACTTGGCAAAAAAGTTTGTAAAGCGGGACAGATGCATAAGACAGGCCCGCCATGCCGAAAACCACACTCAAACATATTGTCACGATCAGGCGACCGGACTTAGCTTGGGAAGATGTATTTTCTACGTGAGCCATGCTTGTTTCTCCCGCTCTAAAGAGCGCGCTCCACTACAATGTTACCGCCAATTTTTACGACCGTTACAGCAAAGAAGAGACCGACCATCGCAATCAACGCCAGAGCCAAATAGGTTGCTCTCTTGCGCCGGCGAGCCAGCATTTCTGGTGTCCACACAGGTGTCTCAATCGCGTGATGAGACCCAATTTCTAGGGGTGCTTTAGTCTTTTTCGCTTCGGTCATGAAACAAGTCCCGCTATTGGAATGAATGCGCCCAAGCCTTGTTCAACAATCAAGACTGCGAATAACAAGAAAAGGTACAGGATTGAGAACGCAAAGAGCCGTTTAGCCAATTTGAATTCCACATCCGCATCACCGCGACGCCAAATAGTAAAGGCAAGTGCGAGGAACACGGCGCCGCCCATAAATGCTGTTAGGGCATAAATGGCTCCGGCAAATCCAAAATACACAGGCAGCGCCGTGATCGGCATCAGAAGAACTGAGTAAAGCAAGATTTGGCGACGGGTTTCCGCGTTGCCTGCAACGACTGGTAACATCGGCACATTCACGGCACGGTAATCTTCAGAGCGGAACATGGCCAGCGCCCAAAAATGGGGCGGCGTCCACATGAAGATGATGGCGAAT
The DNA here is from genome assembly GCA_002401305.2 of Rhodobiaceae bacterium. Classification (GTDB taxonomy): domain Bacteria; phylum Pseudomonadota; class Alphaproteobacteria; order Parvibaculales; family Parvibaculaceae; genus NORP139. Next base: position 4,090 of record NVSO02000109.1, read on the forward strand.
AGGGCAATAGATTCCAGACTCACGCTTCCGGTAACAGCCGCCCAGCCGATCATTGGTGGGAAGGCACCTGCAGCGCCCCCGATAACGATGTTCTGAGGCGTCGAGCGTTTGAGCCACATTGTGTAGACAAAGACGTAAAAGGCAATGGTGACCGCCAGCAAGATGCCTGCAACGACATTGACCATCAAACCCATAATTAGGACGGACGCAATCGAAAGAGTTGTTCCGAAAGCCAATGCGCCTTCAGGTGTCACGCGACCGGTTGGAATGGGACGACCTTTTGTCCGCTCCATGCGCGCATCGATATCAGCATCAAACCACATGTTAAGAGCGCCTGACGCGCCCGCACCCACTGCGATACACAGCAGAGCAACGAATGCGATGACGGGATGAATTGTACCCGGCGCGCACACCAGGCCAGACAGGCCCGTGAACACAACGAGTGACATAACCCGTGGCTTGAGAAGCTCAATGTAGTCACCAGCCGTACCGAAATCATCGGTTACGGACGGTATAGACTTGCTTTGATCAATTGATGCATCTGACATGATGTCGTGTTTCCAGCTGTCGGTAACCTGGTCGGTTTACATGTTTTGAAAATTCAGATTTCCAAAACCATTTCTTAAGATGCCATTTGGCCCCTCCCCCCATCAACTGATGGATAGGGAGAGGCCAGACGACGATTTCGAACTCTTAGTGACCGGCTTCTTCTTCGATGCGCGGCAAATCAGAGAATTGGTGGAATGGCGGAGGTGAGGACAAAGTCCACTCCAGAGTATTCGCGCCAACGCCCCAAGGATTGTTCGGTGCTTTTTCTTTCTTCATGAATGCAAGCGCAACGCCGAACAAGAAGATCAGCACAGAGAAAGCAGAAAGATAAGACCCGTAAGAGGCAACCATGTTCCAACCAGCGAAAGCTTCAGGATAGTCCACATAACGACGTGGCATCCCTGCACGGCCCAAGAAGTGCATTGGCATGAAGAGTACGTTCACGCCAATGAACATTAGCCAGAAGTGAATTTTCGCAATGGTCTCATTGTACATGTAGCCAAACATTTTTGGGAACCAGTAGTACCAAGCTGAGAAGATGGCAAACACAGCACCCAGAGACAGCACGTAGTGGAAGTGAGCCACAACGTAATAAGTGTCATGGTACGAACGGTCGACGCCAGCGTTTGACAAGACAACACCCGTTACACCACCAAGGGTGAAGAGGAAAATGAAGCCAATCGCGAACAGCATTGGTGCCTTGAACTCTATTGAACCACCCCACATTGTGGCAATCCATGAGAAGATTTTGACGCCTGTTGGTACCGCAATGACCATTGTAGCGGCCACGAAGTAAGCCTGCGTATCAACATCCAAGCCAACTGTGTACATGTGGTGAGCCCACACAACGAACCCAACAACGCCAATGGCGACCATCGCATAAGCCATGCCGAGATAGCCAAAGACAGGTTTGCGAGAGAAGGTTGAGATCACTTGGCTGACAATGCCGAAACCTGGCAAGATCAAGATGTACACTTCAGGGTGACCGAAGAACCAGAACAAGTGCTGGAACAAGATAGGGTCCCCGCCGCCAGCTGGATCAAAGAAGGATGTGCCGAAGTTACGGTCGGTGAGCAGCATGGTGATCCCGCCAGCCAATACAGGCAAAGACAGAAGCAACAAGAAAGCTGTCACAAGAACAGACCAAACGAAGAGCGGCATTTTGTGCAGGGTCATGCCCGGCGCACGCATGTTCAAGATGGTTGTAATGAAGTTGATCGCGCCCAGAATGGACGAGGCACCTGCAAGGTGCAACGACAGGATCGCGAAATCCATTGCCGGCCCTGGCTGACCTGTGGTGGACAAAGGCGCGTAAATCGTCCAACCGCCCCCAACACCATTAAAGCCTGTGGGTCCCTCAAAGAAGAGAGACAAGATCAGCAATGCAAATGCTGATGGCAACAGCCAGAAGGAGATGTTGTTCATCCGAGGGAACGCCATGTCAGGCGCGCCAATCATGAGCGGCACAAACCAGTTGCCGAAGCCGCCGATCATCGCAGGCATCACCATGAAGAAAATCATGATCAAACCGTGTGCTGTGGTGAACACATTGAATGTATGCGGATTTGAAAAGATCTGCATGCCTGGTTCTTGAAGTTCCATGCGCATGCCGACGGAAAGTGCCCCGCCGATGATCCCTGCTATAATAGCAAAGATCAAATACATGTTGCCGATGTCTTTATGGTTTGTCGAATAGACGTAGCGGCGCCACCCTGTCGGGTGGGCCTCGTGCTCGCCATGTGCGGCTTGACCTGCCATTTTCAACGTCCCTTATCTAATTAGCGTGTCGATTATCGGTTAAGTGGATAGCG
>NVSO02000011.1 GCA_002401305.2 Rhodobiaceae bacterium
TGCTCTAGGGCGTAGAGCATGTCCCGTTCCCGGTTCGAGCCGGGAAAGACAATGACTGCGCTTTTCATTAGGCATCCCCATCCAGCTCGATGGTGTAATTTTCGATGACCGTGTTGGCCAAGAGCTTGCGGCACACTTCATCGAGTGTGGCTTTAGCTTTGGCGGGATCGGTTTCGATGAGATCGACTTCGAAATACTTGCCTTGGCGCACATCCTCGATGCCGCTCATGCCAAGCTGGTCGAGGGAGTGGGCAATCGCTTTACCTTGTGGGTCGAGGACACCGTTTTTAAGAGTGACTTTGATGCGCGCTTTCATGTCGATCTGTCTTTCATCATATTGCTTTGCCAGATGCCTAGGGTCGGCAGTCATAGAGCAAGGCTTAGGTCGCTGTTGGGTCAGGGGGTCGGGTTGGTCTTAGTTGCAAAATATGAAAACGAGGCAAGAGCCCCGTTTTCATTTTCGTGTGTATCAATCAGATTTGACCAAGGTTGGTCCGGGTCGGTTGTCGGGGTCATTCTCAAACAGAATGCCGAGACGCCGCGCCACTTCTTGATAAGCATCCACCATGCCACCAAGATCTTGGCGGAAACGGTCTTTGTCTAGTTTCTTATTGGTCTCAACATCCCAGAGGCGGCAATTGTCTGGGCTGATTTCGTCAGCCAGCAAAATCCGCATTTGGTCGCCTTCGAAGAGGCGGCCAAATTCAACTTTAAAGTCGACCAATTTGATGCCGACGCCATAAAAAAGGCCGGTCAGGTAATCATTGATGCGCAGAGTGAGCGCCATCATGTCGTCAATCTCTTGGGGCGTGGCCCAGCCAAAGGCTGTGATGTGCTCTTCTGAGATCATGGGGTCATTCAACTCATCCTTCTTGTAGAAGAATTCGATGATGGAGCGAGGCAATGGTGTGCCTTCTTCTAAACCCATACGTTTGCAGATGGAGCCTGCCGCAATGTTGCGGACCACGACTTCTACAGGAATGATTTCGACTTCACGGACCAGTTGCTCACGCATGTTGAGGGACCGGATAAAGTGGGTCGGAATGCCAATTTCATTGAGGCGCGTAAAGATATATTCGGAAATGCGGTTGTTCAACACGCCCTTACCGTCAATGGTATCTTTTTTCTGAGCGTTGAAGGCTGTGGCATCATCCTTGAAATGCTGGATCAGAGTGCCGGGTTCTGGGCCTTCATAAAGTATTTTGGCCTTACCTTCGTAAACGCGTCTGCGTCTGCTCATAGGAATGATTCCAATAGTTTAGCCCAAATTAGAGTGGCGCTTGATTTGGCATTATAGGGAAATCCCTTTTTGCCGGTTGCCATCCTAACGGGTGGTGGGTGAGGGGTCTTGCGACTCGGGCCTCATCGATGAGGGGAAATTAGCTGATGCCTTCCCCAGATACAATCTCGCTCACAGCGAATCTTGTCTCATATCGCTGGAATCTTGTCGCAGATCAATTGAAAATTTGCTTTTTCCGGTAATTATGCGGCTCTAATATCAAAAAGCCCTCTTTTAGGTGGTTGCGATGGTTGAATTGCATGCTTCTGAGGGCTATGCCTTAAGCACATTAATAGCTTTCAGGGAGGCTATGGGTGTATTCTGATCTGGTCCCTGATTTTCTGGAGTTAAGAGGTCCTATGTCCGGATTTGACAAGCGTGAAGAGAGCTTCGAAGGCAAATTTGCACACGATGCTGAGCTAAAATTTAAGGCAGAAGCGCGCCGCAACAAGTTGCTGGGCGCCTGGGCTGCTAATTTGATGGGTCTAGAAGGCGATGAAGCTGCTGGTTATGGCGCGTCTTTGATGAAAGCCGACCTTGCAGAAAAAGGCGATGAGGACGTATTCCGTAAGCTACGTGCTGATTTAGACGCCAAAAAAATTGAGCAGTCAGATCATCAGATCCGTCGCACAATGGATGAGTTCATGACGCAAGCCGTTTCAGAATTCAAAAACGGCTAAAAGCCTCATCAGGCTGATAAGATTTACGAAAAGGCGCTGCTCGAAAGAGTGGCGCCTTTTGTTTGTGTGGTTGTTTGAGGGGCCTATGTATGACCTTTGGCTATTGCGTCGTTTCCAGTGAGATGTGACTGTTCTTTACTAAGTCATAGGTGAGGGAATTTGAGCATGTTTATACGGACCCAAAGTCGACAGAAACCATCTCTTTTTCCGCTCAGAAAGTTTGGTCAAGCCTTCGTCCTGTGCGTTGGCCTGGCGATCCCTTTTTCCTCAGACGCCCAAGCGTTTGAATGGTCGAGCTACGGGGGCGATGAAGGCGGGCAGCGCTATGCACCCTTCACCCAAATTACACGCGATAATGTCGCGGAGCTGAAGCCGGTGTGGACGTATCAAACCGGTGACTTAGAAAACAAACCAGAGACGCTTCCCCGATCAGGGCTGCAAGTAACCCCCATTCTGGCCGAGGGTGCCCTCTATATCTGCACGCCTTTTAATGAGGTGATTGCCCTTGATCCTGCGACAGGTGAACAGAAGTGGCGGTTTGACCCAAAGGTAAACCTAAACATAAATCCGGCTAATAATTTTAAGTGCAGGGGTGTCACATTTTGGCGGGATGAAAATGCGGCGCAGGATGAGACCTGTGCGGCTCGTATTTTTTCGGCCACTGCTGACCGTCGCGTGATTGCACTGGATGCGGTAACGGGTGTGCCTTGTGAAGACTTTGGTGAGGCGGGGCAGGTCTCCATTGATCCGGGCATTGAACTGCTTTGGCCCGGTGAGATGCAAATTACGTCAGCGCCAGTGATAACGCAAACTGCGGTTGTTATTGGGTCTGCGATCAGTGATAACGCGCGGGCGCAGGCACCCAAAGGAACTGTGCGCGCGTTTGATTTACGCAGCGGTGCGCCTTTGTGGTCTTTTGATCCGGTTGTGCGTGATGCGTCGGCCCCTTACGCCGATACATGGTCGCCGGAAGCGCGCGAGAGCGTTGGGCACGCCAATGTGTGGGCGCCGATGTCTTATGACCGAGCGCGCGACATGTTGTTTTTACCGACCTCTAGCCCTAGCCCAGATTTTTACGGCGGGCGGCGTTTGGGTGATAATCGCTACGCCAATTCCGTGGTTGCCCTTAATGGCACGACGGGCGCCCTTAAGTGGCATTTCCAAACTGTGCACCATGATGTGTGGGACTACGACCTTCCTGCCCAGCCTAGCTTGATCACCTTGAAGAAAGACGGACGCGATGTTGATGTGGTGGCTCAGGTCACCAAAACAGGGTTCATGTTTGTATTGGACCGGGATACGGGCGAACCCTTTTACGGCGTTGAAGAACGGCCCGTGCCGCAGACAGATGTGCCGGGCGAAGTGACGTCGGCGACGCAACCGTTCCCCCTTGCACCGCCGCCCTTTGTGAGTCAACGGATGACGGAGGAGGATGCTCTCGGATTTGTCCTGTTTGATAAGTGGTCGTGTCAGGACCGCATCAAGGCATCTCGCAATGAAGGTTTGTTTACGCCACCGTCTTTGAAAGGCACGATCCTCTATCCCTTTACCGGGGGTGGGGCCAATTGGGGCGGGATGGGTTTTGACCCGGAACGGAAGATAGCGATCGTCAATGGCAACCAGATGGCCCATTTGATCAAACTTATTCCGCGTGCTGAATTTAAAGCGGAAAAAGAGGAGAGGGGACATGATGCCGAGGTGAGCCCGCAAGCAGGTACGGAATATGCCATGTCGCGGGAACTTTTGATGTCGCCTCTAGGGGTGCCGTGTTCCCCTTTTCCGTGGGGTAATCTGACGGCCATTGATTTGAATGACGGGACTATTAAGTGGCAAAAGTCATTTGGCTTGGCCAATGAGATCGTGCCGTCACCGATTGATCTTGAATTTGGAACGCCCAGCGTTGGGGGGCCTGCTCTGACGGCCAGCGGGGTCTTCTTTATTGCGGGCACCATGGACCGGTTTATTCGCGCGTATGACATTGAGACAGGCGAAGAGCTCTGGCATCACAAATTGCCTGCAGGGGGGCAAGCAACACCGATGCTTTATGAGCTAAAGGGGCGGCAATATGTTGTGATTGCGGCCGGGGGCAGTGGTTTTGCCGAAACTAAGCTTGGCGATTATATCATTGCCTTTGCGTTGCCTGAACGCCCCTAGCCGACCCCATATGAGCTACGCGGCTCAGTCCTTCTTGGCTTGCAGCCGCGTGGCGATCATTTCCAAAGCGGTTAAGTGAACATCCTTTTTCGCCGGATCGTAAGTGGTGATGTTCACGCCCCGGATCAGGGTGCGCACGTGGTCGCCCGTTTCTGGATGTGTATCCACATCGATGATGTTTAAGCAGCAAGTGTTCTGGTCCATGCTTTGAAAGCCTTTGAGGCCAGCACCTGCAGCCCACCCTAAGATGACCTTGTTCACGCCGCCATGGGCCACTAGGGCAAGATCGTTCCAAGTCTTGTCGGCGAGGAGTTGGTTGAGGCCGCTCAACACGCGGGTTTCAAAATCTGCAAATGCTTCGCCGCCACTATAGCGTGCGCCGGGTTCGTGGGCGCGGGCAAAGGCGTAGGCGACATCAATCAAAGGTTGGTTCATCGCTTCGCGTTTTGGGTTGGCTTGAATCTCCTCAAACGCAGGCATGGTTTCAACTTCAAGTGGGTGATGGGCGAGAACACCAGCGGCTGTTTGAACTGTGCGAGGTAGGCCAGATACGACGGCTTTGTCAAAGGAGAGCTCTTTGACAAAATCACCCATCTGGCGGGCTTGTTCATTGCCCCATTCGGTGAGCGGCACTGCGCGGCTATCGGCAACCCTATTGCCTTGGTCATCGACGTAGGACACGTCGCCGTGGCGGAAAAGGTGAATGCGGCGGCGGTGGCTGCCATCAAAAGCTGTGCGCATGGGGAACCTCATGTGAGTGTTTTTATAATTCTAAGACCTCTTTGTATCCCTTGTGTGATGGGTTGGGCAAGGGGGAGGCTTGTCGGCGTGCCAAACAAAAAGCCCGACCATAAGGCCGGGCTTTTCAAATATTGGAACGCTGTCGGTTTGGCTTAGCCAAAGACGCGTTTGAAAATCGTATCAACGTGTTTGGTGTGATAGGTCAAATCAAACAGGCCGTCGAGTTCGTCATCTGACAACTTGGAGGAGACATCTTTGTCTGCTTTGAGCAGGTCAAGGAAGTTGCCTTCGCCGCGCCACACTGGCATCGCGTTGCGTTGCACGAATGAATATGAATTTTCACGAGACACGCCGCGCTGGGTCAGAGCCAACAAAACGCGTTGGGAGAAGACAAGGCCGCCCAAGCGGTCCATATTGCGCTGCATGTTTTCTGGATAGACCAAGAGGTTTTCCATCACGTTGGTCAAGCGCACGAGGGCGAAGTCCAAAGTTACGGTGGCGTCTGGGCCGATCATGCGTTCCACAGAAGAGTGGGAGATGTCGCGCTCGTGCCAGAGGGCAACGTTTTCTAGTGCTGGCACAACAGCAGAGCGAACGATCCGCGCAAGACCCGTTAGGTTCTCGGTGAGGATGGGGTTGCGCTTATGCGGCATCGCGGAGGAGCCTTTTTGGCCTGCGGAGAAAAACTCCTCAACTTCCAAAACTTCCGTGCGTTGCAAGTGGCGGATCTCAGTGGAGAGGCGCTCGATAGAAGAGGCGATGACGCCCAATGTTGCAAAGAACTGCGCGTGACGGTCGCGCGGGATCACTTGGGTGGACACTGGTTCGATTTCCAAGCCCAACGCTTTAGCAACATGCTCTTCCACTTTTGGGTCGATGTTGGCGAAGGTGCCAACCGCACCGGAGATGGCGCAGGTGGCGATCTCTTTGCGGGCTGCAATCATGCGCTCTTTGTTACGTTCAAATTCAACGTAGGCCTGAGCCAATTTCACGCCGAATGTCGTAGGCTCAGCGTGGATGCCGTGTGAACGACCAATGCAGACAGTATTTTTATGCTCAAGCGCGCGCTTTTTGAGCGAGGCGAGCAATTTGTCCAAGTCTTCGATGATGAGGTCTGAGGCGCGGACCAGCTGAACGCTCAAGCAGGTGTCGAGCACGTCAGAAGAGGTCATGCCTTGGTGGACAAAGCGGCTGTCTTCGCCGATGAATTCTGACAGGTGGGTCAGGAAGGCGATGACGTCATGTTTGACTTCGCGTTCAATTTCGTCGATCCGGTCCACATCAAAAACGGCTGCATTGCCCCGTTCCCAAATGTTTTCTGCGGCTTCTTTGGGAATGACGCCCAGCTCAGCCAAGGCCGTGCAGGCGTGGGCTTCAATTTCAAACCAAATACGGAATTTCGTGGCTGGCTCCCAAATGGAAGTCATTTCTGAACGGGAATAACGCGGGATCATGGACGTCTCGATCTGCTATGTGTGGGAATAGGCAGGGTGTAGCAGAAGCTGTGCCGATGCTCAAGAGGTCAGTTTTGCTTTAGAGGGCTTGTTCTAACGGCGCACGCGCGACATCAGGCGGGGCACTCAGGCGACGCTGAGAGTTGCCGCAAAGCCGTCATTTGCCGCCTTTTCTTCTATCAAATTGAGCAAATATGTTTCGGGCGCGCGTAAAATACGGTTGGCAGACCAAATGGCGGCATATCTGTTGTTGGCATGTTCGGCGATGTCGCTACAGGGCAATTTGACCAGTTCACCAGATTTGAGCAGCGGCCCGGCGATGTTGCGCTCCACATAGCTCCAGCCAGAGCCTGCCACCAAGCATTCTGCCAATAAATGGGGGCTGTTGACGGACCAAAGGTCGGTCGTATGCACCGTATAGTCATAGCGCACTGTATCTACGGGAATGTGGGAGAGGATGATTTGGCGGTGGTTGTCCAGTTCTGACAATGCAAAAGGACCCATAGTGGCGAGCGGATGGCTGGGAGCTGCGACCAATATGACGTCGCGCATGGCTATTTGGCGGCCATCTACCCGGTGGCCGGGCATATTATCGCGCAGTTGCATCAGCGCTATAGCTTCGGACCCCTCGCCGATCTGTTCAACCGCCTCATCTACAAAACAATGAATGAGAGAAAATTGGATGTGCGGGTAGGTTTTTGCAAACTCGCTGAGGGCTTGGGCCAGCGCCTTTTCGGGAAATGTAATAGAGAGCAGCAAAGTCAAATTTGCCGGCTCGTCTGACTTCATGGCCTGTGCCCGCGCCGAAAGACGTTCCACTTTGCGCGAAATCATTTCCGCATCCCGCAGCACGCTTTGCCCTGCATCGGTTAGGGCAGGGCGATAGCCAGATCGGTCGAACAGCTTCAGGTCCAATTGGGTTTCAAGCTGGCTTACGGTGTAGGTGACCGCTGACACTGTTTTATGGAGTTCTTTTGCGGCTGCCGAGAAGCTTCCACATTCTGTTACAGCTTGAAATGTGCGTAATTGATCGAACAGATTGGGATGCATCATGTTCAAATTCCTTATAGAAGATCTTCATATTTATTTGATTTCTTTGTAAGTGTAGCTCGGGCATCCTCTCATTGAAAGCTTAGAATAATTCAATCGGAGGAATGGCGTGAAAAATAGCAAAATGGACCGACGGCAGTTTTTGAAGGGCTCTGTTGCAGGGGCGGCTCTTGTGGCGGGTAGTTCAACTTTGGGCAGCCTGTCTGCTTTTGCCGCAAGTGACCCTTATGTGAAGCTTGATGCGATGGCGCAAGCTGCTTTGGTGCGCTCGGGCGAGGTGAGCTCTAAAACACTTGTGAGCGCTGCGATCCGCCGGGTTGAAGCGCTGAATGGCAAAGTGAACGCGGTTGTGACACCTGCTTTTGAGCGTGCTTTGGAGGCCTCTGAAGCGGTGGAAACAACGGGCCCCTTTGCTGGCGTGCCGACGTTGCTTAAAGACCTCAATGATTGGAAAGGTGTCCGCACTGCCTATGGCTCCAAGATGATGATGGGCAATGTGTCCGATTGGCAATCGCCTTACACAGACGCACTTGAAAATGCAGGCTTGATTGTTTTGGGTAAGTCTAACACCCCGGAATTTGGAGCGTTGGGCACAACGGAA
>NVSO02000110.1 GCA_002401305.2 Rhodobiaceae bacterium
ATCATATTTGTCGAGGCCGGTTTGCATTCTGCTCAACAGATCATTGATTGGTGAGGAGGATTGGGGGCCTGAATATTTACTTTGGGAGAGCGTGCTGGCTTTGATAATTTCAGCAGCGCCGCGTGTTCTCGTACCAGTGGTATCTGTGCGATCTTTTGGGGCCACTTGTTGGGCGACAGCCTGCGCCGTTTTGGTGGAGTCGCCAAATGATGTGAGCAGCGCGTTGAACGCGGTTGGGCTGAGATTGGGTCGGTTGCTCCACGCGGCTTTTGGATCCCTAATTCGATCTTGGATTTCAGGCATCTCGGGCACTTCAGGCTGGGGGCTGTTGCGTTGGGTGCTCGTGGACTGTGTTGTGTGTGAGGCTAATTGAATGCCACCTGTGTTTTTGGGCGTTCGAATTTGAGCCGTCACGCTTTCATCTTTGAGGGGCAGGTTTGTGGTGAGGCTGGCGGCCTGAGTGCTGGTTTGTTTTGGTTCCGCGTCTTTGCCAATCGCCTCATCTGCTTCGCTGTTGAAAAGCGCTAAGACGTGGTGTCCGACGTCGAGCCCGCTTACTTCTTCGATGATGGCATCGACAAGGGATCCTGCAAGCCCTGTTACACCCCCAAAAAGTCCGCCGCCCACAATCTTTGCTGGCGCACTAATCGTATCGCCGGTGAGGTCTTGGTAAATCGTGGATATAATAGGGATGTGGTGCAATGGGTTGATCATGTCGAGCATGTCTTCAAAGCCAAAGTCGTCGGCCTCTGGCTTGCTGGTGGTTATAGAACCGGTCGTGAGCTCGGCAGTTTTTGTATCGGCCTGGCTCTGGAGATGGCTCTGGGCTTTTGTCTGTATCTGGTTTTTCTGAGTCCGCTCGGCATAGTTCTCTGCCCGAATAACATTTAGCGCTCTGGAGGCGGCATTGCGGTTGTTAACTCTTAGGAAGAGGGGCTGAGAGTGTTCTGATGATACTTGAGTATACGCCATGATCTCTGAGTGCCTTGTTGTGTTGCCGATTATGCTTCCTGCTCATAGACAACGCAAAAGGGATGCCAGTTTTCGAGCTGATTTTTGGCAGAAAGGGGCGGGCTTGAAAACCTCGTAGGGCTGCTAGGCAAAAAGTGCCGGGGGCGGTTTGGGATGAGGGGGTAATCTTTTCCAGTCTGGGGAAAACTGGGACGCTGTTTCTTTGGCAATGTGGCGGGTGTTATGGCAGACTGGCCCTCCTTTTCCGCCGTTTTGGGCCTATTAGATTAAGATTTATGACTGACCAGATTTCTGACGCTGACCCTCAAATTATCCTGCAAGCAGCCAAAAAAGCCTTTGGGCAAAATGATTTGACTGCTGCCATTCGGTTCATGGCCATGTTTCAAAATGCTCAGCCGGAAGACCCAGAGGGGATTCACCTCAATGGGCTTATTGCACAGCGGCAGGGCCGATTGATTGCGGCGCATGACTATGTGGAACAAGCGTTGGAAATTGAACCGTCTCAGCCTCGGTTCCAGCTTTCCTTGGCCAATATTTTACGCCAACAAAATGAGCGTACCCAAGCCTTAGAGTTGATGAATAAGGTGATAGAGAACCATCCTGAATATGGCGCGGCTTACAGCCAGCGCGGCGCGCTCTCTATTGAGCTTGGCGATGAAGTGAGCGCTGAAGCTGACTTTCAACAAGGGATGGTGTTGGCGCCCAAGGATATGACGGCCTATGGCTACATGCGCTTGCTTAAAGTACAGCAGGGAAAATATGATCATGTGGTCAAAGTGTGCGACTTTGCGCTGAAGCAGTTTCCTGATGCACCTGCATTTGTGCAAGGTCTTGGCGATGCTTATGAGCGCTTGTCCCGTTTGGATGATGCGTTGGAATGGACGGAGCGGGCGATTGAGCTGTCTCCCAAGAGTATTTATCTCACTGTGCTTTGGGCGCGCATCAAGCGCCGCATGGGAGATTATCAAAGCGGGCAGGATCGGTTGACGCGTCTCTCGCTCAGAAAGGCGCGCCCCCAAGAAGCTCGATTGGTTCATGCAGAACTGGGTCAGATTTTTGATCGGCTCGATGATGCTGATGGCGCGTTTAATCATTTCTCAGCTCAAAATGCTTTGTCGGAAAAGATTGCGCAAAAACGGTCGATCGATAAGGCAAATTATCTTTCCCAAGTTCGCGGGTTGAGCGCTGCCTGCACGGCCGAAAATATTTCTAACTGGACGGTGTTACCAGCACCTGCTCCTTTGCCTTCGCGGCCTGTATTTTTGGTGGGCTTTCCTCGGTCTGGCACAACATTGTTAGATCAGGTTTTAGACAGTCATCCAGACGTTCAAGTTATAGAAGAGCGCCCGGTGCTCTTGCCGTTGCGTGATGCGATTGAGGAAATGGAAGCTGGCTATCCTGCGGGCTTGGCCACGCTTGATGAAGCGCAGCGGGATGAATTGCGGGTGCTCTATTGGCAAGGCTTGGTTGATGCAGGAGCGGAAGAGGGAAAGCTGGTCGTCAATAAGCTTCCTCTAAACCTCATCCACGGCGCTTTGATCCACCGTATTTTCCCCGATGCACAGTTTATTTTTGCTTTGCGCCACCCTTGTGATGTTGTGCTCTCTTGCTTCATGCAGGACTTTGAGTTGAATGCGTCGATGGCAAACTTCCTGACCTTGCCAGATGCCGCAGGCCTTTATGAGGAAGTGATGTCTCTGTGGCAGACCTACCGCACAGAGCTGCCTTTAGATGTGACAGAGATACGGTATGAGGCGCTGGTGGCGGATTTGGAAGGGGCTGTCCGTCCGGTATTGGCCGCTTTGGATCTGGCATGGCACGAGGATATTCTTGACCATGTGGCTCACGCTAAATCCCGGGGGTCTTTACGCACCCCGTCTTACGCGCAAGTGACCCAACCAATTTATGGGCGGGCAACAGATCGCTGGCGTAGATATGAGACTTATATTAACCGTGTAAAGCCGCGTTTGCAGCCCTATATAGACTTATACGGGTATGAGTAGGGTGATCACGGAAACCTGACAGGTTTTGACGGGGTCTCACATGAATGTGATAGTTCCGCGAGCGACTTGAAACGGACCCAAAAGACGGAGTAGATGGTGGTTACAAACGTCTACGCTAACAATAAGAGTGAAGTTGGGGAGTGGGAAATTGATCCTGGTTTTCCCGGCGCGGAAATGGGAATGCAATGAGCACGGTTAAAAAAATTCTTCTAATTGATGATGATGATGCGTTGCGGGAATCTCTTGTGGAGCAACTTGATCTGCATGAGGAGTTTGTGTGCGAGCAAGCCGAAACAGCCGCAGATGGCGTGGAAAAGGTTCGTGCCAATCATTTTGACCTTGTCCTTCTCGACGTTGCTTTACCGGATATGGACGGGCGGGAAGTGTGTCGCTTGATGCGCAAGGGCGGTCTTAAGGCGCCGATCATCATGTTGACGGGTGCTGATAGTGACAGCGATACAATTCTGGGCTTGGAAGCGGGCGCAAATGATTATGTCGTGAAGCCGTTTCGTTTTGGTGTTTTGTTGGCGCGTATTCGGGCGCACTTACGCCAACATGAACAAAGCGAAGATGCCGTGTTTAAAATCGGGCCGTATTCATTCAAGCCTGCTGCAAAGCTTTTGATTGA
>NVSO02000111.1 GCA_002401305.2 Rhodobiaceae bacterium
CTAGAGCCGTTTTATGGTGATATCTCCATTTAACGGCATTTCTATGAAATAGGCAAAACCAAAGCCGTATCACCCGCTGGCTGAGCTGATTACTCCGCCCGCGCGACCAAACGCTTTGCCTGCTTTAAGTGGGGTTGATCCAACATCACGCCGTCAACGGCAATCACGCCAGGATTTCCAGCGCTCTCAAAAGCGTCGATGATGCTTTGGGCATGGGCCACATCTTCCCGGGTTGGCGTGAAGACCTCGTTGATGATGGGTACTTGGGCCGGATGGATTGCCATCTTGCCGACAAAGCCGTCGCGTAGGGCCGCACGGGCTTCAGCACGCAGGCCGTCCATGTTTTTGAAGTCTTTGTAGATGCTATCAATCGGCATGGCGTCCGCGGCCACAGCAGCCAACAGAGAAAGCGTGCGAGCTAATTGGTAGGCGCCTGTGTAGGCACCCGCTTCATCCATATTGCTGCTGGCGCCTAGGTCAGCGGCTAAGTCTTCTGCGCCCCAGGTGAGGGCGAACAAGCGGGCGCTCGCCCCTTGGTAGGTGCCCATGGTGAACAAGGATGCGGCTGTTTCAGTGGCGACATTGCACAGCTTGATGGCATTGCGTTCCAAGCCACAGTCGCCTTCAAGCCGGTCTAGGTATTTGCTGACTTTGTGAACGCAGTCACCAGAGAGCGTTTTGGGGATCATAATCGCGTCTGGTTTGGCCGGAGCGATTGCATCTAAGTCATCCCGCCAAAAGGGTGTATCGAGGGCATTCATGCGCACGATGAGTTTTGGGCCTGAGGTACGGTCGGCCTTGCCCAGATAATCTTGGGTCAGAAGGCGCGCGCCTTCTTTGTGAGCCAGAGAGACAGAATCTTCCAAATCCAATATCAGCGCATCCGCACCGCTGAGAGCGGCTTTGGATTGTTTCTTTTCACTGTCACCGGGCACAAAAAGCAGAGAGCGCATGTCTTATCCTTCGCTTTTGGCGTGCATGAAAGCTTGGCGTGTTAAAGAGACGACTTCTTCATCGCGTTGATTGTAAGCCTTATGCTCAAACGTGACGATGCCTGCTTTGGGGCGTGATTTGGAACGACGTTTGGTGACCACGCGGGTTTCTACGCGGATGGTGTCACCGTGAAAAACTGGATTGGGGAAGATCACATCTGTCATGCCTAAGTTGGCAATGGTGGTGCCTAAGGTGGTTTCATGTACGGAAATACCGATTACCAGTCCGAGCGTGAAAAGGGAGTTGACCAAGGGCTGGCCGAACTCTGTTTCGGTTTGGGCGTAATGGTGATCAAGGTGCAAGGCTGCCGGGTTCATCGTCATGGCCGAGAAGAGTGTGTTGTCGGTTTCGGTCACGGTGCGGTGGATCACATGTTTGATGACTTGATCGTCTTCAAACTCTTCAAAATATAGGCCCGGCATGAGGCTCTCCTTGGATGCGTTTATGTCATTCTTTTGCTATCTTATAGCGCATTACGCAGCAGGGCCAACGCTGCCTTAGGTTTGGGAGATTATTATGTTTGAGTTAGATGCCAGATTGGCAGCCGATACACATGTTTTGGCCGAGTGGCCGCTTTGCCGGGTTTTACTGATGAATGATCAGCGCTTTCCATGGCTTATTTTGGTGCCCCGTCTTGTGGGTTTGCGAGATTTTCATGAAGTGCCGGCTGACCATAGAGCCCAATTTCAGGTGGAAATCGACCGGGCCAGCCTTTCCCTTCAAGCCCTCACCAAGGCGCATAAAATGAATGTCGCGGCGCTGGGCAATATGGTGCCGCAGTTGCACGTTCATGTGGTTGCACGCTTTGATGGGGATGATGCATGGCCGGCACCGGTGTGGGGGCTGGGCAAAGCAGCGCCTTATCCGGGCACGGAAGCGACTCAATTTATCGCGCGGTTTACGGAGATTGACGCGAAACTCCATCCAGAAGGGTAGGCGTTTGGGCAAAACGCTTGAGAAGCAGCCAAATTTCGCTTTAACTTTTTGTCAAGGTTAACGGTTGGTTTAGATGTTGGTTCTATGGTCAGGGAGCTTTCAAGGATTGTCCTTGAGCTCTACAGACCAGCTGGATCGTTCCATGCATTTATGCCTCATTGCTGACAGATCTGATTTAAGCCGTCGCGACCTTGGCCGCCTTATGGTGGCGCGTGGGTACACGGTTGTGACTGTTGCGACGGGTGCTGACTTATTGCATGAGGCAAAATTACTCCGGCCTGCGTTGATGTTGGTGGGAACCCACCTGACAGACGAGAGCGGCATCTGTGCTATTTCACGGGTACGTCAAACACGTGTTGTTGGTCATCCCGCGGTTCTTTATGTGGCGCAGGGCCTTGCCAGTGACACAGCTTTTGATGCGGTTGTGGCGGGGGCGGATGATTATATCGCGCAACCGTTTGATGGCGATATGCTCGACTTTAAGTTGACGCAACTGGCCGCGCGGGGACGTCTTATGGGCGTGTCTACACCGGAAACAGATTCTGCTATGCCAAAACTGCGTTTGGTTCGGCGGGCTTAAATTCCTCTCCTATTCTTTCTGATTTTCTTGCGCTTGGACCTTTGACCCTCCAAATTCAGATTTCATTCATCTGCCTTTTTGCATGGTTAGGCTTTTGGGGGAAACATCATGAAAAAGTTTCTAGCAGAATTCATTGGCACCTTTAGCTTGGTGTTTTTTGCCTGCGGGGCCGCCATGTTTGCCGGTGAGTATATCGGCTTTGCAGGTATTTCACTTGCCTTTGGTTTTGCATTGATCGCGATGGCCTACGGTATTGGCCCGATCTCTGGGTGCCATATCAATCCAGCCGTTTCCATAGGGGCTTTTATTGCCAACCGACTGAGTGCGGGTGATCTTGTCACTTACATTATTGCGCAAGTGGCAGGGGCGATTGTGGCAACGGGTGTGCTCTATCTTATCGCGCATGGCAATGAGACGCCTTATACGGGTGGCTTTGCGGCAAATGCGATGCAAAATGGCTATACAATCATGAGCGGCTTTTTGTTTGAAGCGATCGCGACTTTCTTGTTTGTGTTGGTCATCTTGGGCGCGACACAATCTTCTGCACCTGCTGCTGTTGCTGGGATTGCAATCGGCCTCACGCTTGTGGCAATTCACCTTATCGGTATTCCAATTACAAACACTTCAGTTAATCCAGCCCGTTCTATTGGGCCAGCTTTGTTCCAAGGCGGTGTCGCGATGAGCCAATTATGGTTGTTCGTTGTCGCGCCGATCGTCGGGGCTGTGGCTGCTGGGCTTATGTTCCGCTTAGGCTTGCTAGAAGCGGATGCATAGCAATCTAGGTAAGTACCAAATGAAAAGGGACAGTCTTTCGACTGTCCCTTTTTGTTAGATGGAGCGCATTGCTGCTCGTTACGTGTTTTTGGCTTCCCATGCTTCTCTGTAATCTCGCGATTTCAGATATGACTTCAAACCGATAACGCCAATTATGGAGGAGAGTGTGAGAAGGAGGGCAGGCACAACCAACAGAGATTTCCAGAGGTCTTGCTCATTTTGGAAAACAAAGTCAGTGGCAACTGCAATGGCTGTGGGGCCAATCCCTAGGCCGATGATGGAGACCACGAAGAGCATCACTGCTGACACAAGCCCCCGCATCCGGTTCGGGGTCAGCTCCTGCATTGCAGACGGGCCCACACCGGTTGTGAAGGTCGCAAAGAAGGTAGACGGGATGATGCACACCAATGCCCAGAATGACGTGTCCATCAAGGGGGTGAGAATGGCGCCGGGGAGTGTCAGCACACCAGCTGCTGCCATCACCATCATGCGGCCATTGCGGAAGCGTGTGCTTAATTTGTCTGCTACGAAGCCGCCGCAGATAACACCAGCGGTACCAGCAAGCATGATGATCCAACCGTAGGCACGGCCTGCATCTACAATGCTCATGCCGTAGGTGCGTTTTAGAAATTCTGGGGTCCACGCAGAGGCGCCATAGGCCATCATCGCTGCGAGGGCGTAGCACACGAAGAGTGTTGTGTACGTCAAGGCATTTGCCTTCATGTAGGCTTTGACCTCAGCGATGGACGGCGCATCGGCGTCTTGCTTCACACCGCGACGCATTGGTTCTTTGAGGGTGGAGGCCCATAGAGCGATGCCCAAACCTGGAATACCTACGACGAGGAACACGACTTGCCACGGGAAGACTTCACCGACTAAAGGCAATTCTGTGGTGCCAACACCTGAAACAGCCCCCACGACTTCCGCGCCGATGATGAAGGCCATGCCCGCACCCAAATAGACGCCCATGCCGTAGACGCCCAGCGCTGTGCCCGTGCGGTCGGGTTTGAAATAGTCAGAAATCATCGAGTAGGCCGAGGGCGACAGAGCGGCTTCGCCGACACCCACACCCATGCGGTAGATGAAGAGTTGCCAATAGTTCTGGGCGATCCCGCACAAGGCTGTCATCAAACTCCATACGGCGATGCCGATGGTAATGATTTTGACGCGGTTTTTGCTGTCCACCATGCGGCCAATGGGCAGGCCCATCAGCGTGTAAAACAATGCAAAGGCAAGGCCTTGCAACAGGCTCATTTCAAAGTCAGAGATTTGTAGGTCGCGTTTCATCGGGCCAATA
>NVSO02000112.1 GCA_002401305.2 Rhodobiaceae bacterium
GGAAATGTGAAGGTGATGATTTGGCCCGCATAAGAAGGGTCGGTCAGGATTTCCTGATATCCGGTGATGGAGGTATTGAAGCAAACCTCGCCAACGGCTGTCCCTACAGCGCCCAAACCACGACCTTTCAATACTGTTCCGTCTTTAAGAACCAGTAAGGCTGTGGGGGCATCGCCTTGGTGTAGATAGGGCGCGTCGGTGGTCATGCAGCTTCTCCTTTAACTGGCCGATGGTTCGCCCGTGAGGGAGCGATACTCAAATCTGAGCCAGTTTGGCCCCATACATGCGCGATTCCGAAGGAAAGCGCGAGTCGGGAATCTTGAAATACGTCAGGTTGGCCCAAGATAAATGCATACGCGCGTGTTGGACTCATCGCAGCTACGTCGATGACGCATCCGCGGTTTGATTGTTCAACACCCCACATGGGCTTTTCTCCTGGGAAAGTGCGGGGTCTGACAAAAGCGCCCGCACGTAAATTGCGCCGGAAACTAAGGGAAGCAGGGCCCCGCGTCAAGGCTCGTAATAAAAAAGAATTATTGTGTAATATCAATGACTTAGAGGGTGCCTCGTGAATTGCTTATCTTGGCGAGTTGGGATAGCGTGGCGACTTTCGTGGGGGTATCCCCCAAAATGGCCAAAGAGAGGCGCTGTTAAAATGCGTGATCAGATCACCGCAGCATTGAAAGATGCTATGAGGAATAAGGATAAGGTACGCTTGTCCGCCCTTCGATTGATGCAGGCTACGCTTAAAGACCGCGACATTGCAGCGCGTGGTGAAGGCAAGGATGGGGGCATTTCTGACGAGGAAACGCTCCAGGTTTTGGCTAAAATGGTCAAACAGCGCCAAGAATCAGCTGAAATGTATGATCAGGCTGGCCGTGTTGAGCTGGGCGACAAAGAACGCGAAGAGATTATTGTTATCCAAGGCTTTATGCCAAAACAGCTGAGCCAAGAAGAATCCGAGCAGATTGTGACAAAGCTTGTGGCTGATTTGGGCGCCAGCTCGCTCAAAGACATGGGCCGCGTCATGGGTGAATTGAAAAAACACTATGCGGGTCAAATGGACTTTGGCAAAACAGGTGGTTTTTTGAAGGGCCTTTTGAGCTAGAGCGCCTTGTTGAGGCAAACTACTTCTCCTATAGACAGATGTCAGGGCCCCTTTGGGCCCTGAATTTCTTGGGAGCCGTTGCAGGCTTTGCAGGGGCACGGGTGTGATGTGCTTCTTGTCTTTTGGGTTGATTTGATGAAAGCTAAAACGGCTCGCCATTTGGGGCTGAGCTAAAAGGTCCAGACGATATGAGTTTTCCAAAATCCTTCCTCGACGAGTTGAAGGCACGTATTCGCGTGTCGGAGATCGTGGGACGTCAGGTCAAATTGACCCGGCGGGGGCGGGAGTTTGTGGGCCTATCTCCGTTTAATAATGAGAAAACCCCCAGCTTTACGGTCAACGACGATAAGCAATTTTACCACTGCTTCTCGACGGGCGAGCATGGGGATGCGATTAAGTTTCTCGAGAAGACTGAAAACTTAAGCTTCATGGAAGCCGTTGAACGGTTGGCGGGAGAAGCGGGCATGGAAGTGCCCAAGATGGACCCTAAATCGGCTGAGCGTGAGAAGAAAAAAGCCGGGCTGATTGATGTCAGCGAGATGGCGCAGTCCTATTTTGTTGAGAGTTTAAAGCGCGGCAAAGGGGCTGAGGCCCATGTCTATTTGGTGCGTCGAGGCTTGTCCGAAGAGACGATTTCGCTGTTTGGGCTGGGCTATGCGCCTGATAGCCGGACGGGCATGAAGGATTATTTGCAGGGGCGTTCCGTGCGTGTGCCGCAAATGATTGAATCTGGGGTTCTGATCGGCGGCGATGATATTCCCCAGCCTTATGACCGGTTTCGCAACCGGGTGACTTTTCCGATTGAAGATCAGCGCGGGCGTGTGATTGCATTTGGGGGGCGGGCACTTGATCCAAATGCACGGGCCAAATACCTAAACTCTCCAGAGACGCCGCTCTTTCACAAAGGGGCGACGCTGTATAATTTCGCGCGTGCTCGTAAACCAGCCTATGACATCGGCACGGTGATTGTGGCTGAAGGCTATATGGATGTGATTGCGCTTCACCAAGGCGGCTTTCCCCATGCAGTGGCCCCACTGGGTACAGCGCTGACGGAAGAACAAATCCAGCTCTTGTGGCGCATGACTTCGGAACCGATTTTATGTTTTGACGGCGATCGGGCCGGACGGAAGGCTGCGTATCGCGCGGTTGAGCGAGTGTTGCCGTTGCTCAAACCTGGGCACTCGTTGCGGTTTGCAATGTTGCCAGATGGCAAAGACCCCGATGATCTGATCCGGGATGGCGGCAGCGGGGCGATGCAAGAGGTGCTGGACCAAGCCAAGCCGCTGTCGACGATGTTGTGGGATTGGCAGGTTTCTCTGGGCGAATGGGATACGCCTGAACGACGCGCCGCGTTTGAGGAGGCCATGGGGGAGCTGGTGGCCAGCATTGCGGACCCGAAAGTGCGTGGGCACTACCGCGAAGGCGTGCGCAGTCAATTTAGGGCCTATTTTGGGTCTGAAATGCCTGAAGATTTGGGAGAGGCGCGCCCGTCTTCTAGTCGGCCCTCTTCTGGTCGAGCGTCTTCGGGTGGGGGGCAGGGCTATGACGCGCCCTATCCAGATTATGATGATCGGGGTGGATATGGCGACCGGGGGGCAACTCGAGGCTCCCAAGGCTTTAAAAAGGGGTTTGGGGGCGCGTTTCGCGATGGGGGCCAAAAAGGCTCTGACGGCAGCAATAATGTGCCCTATTCGGCTGGTCGTGGAAAAAAAGACAAATTTGGCAGAAAAAGAAAAGGCTTTGGAGAGCTTTTGCCGGTCCCTGTGACCTCAAAATTGCTTGAAAATGGCTTAGTGCGCGGAGAGGCTGAGGGGCAAAACCGTGAGGCTTTACTTATACTTACGCTCCTTAATCACCCGGAGCTGTTGGACGATTTTGGTGAAGAATTGGCCGTATTCGAATTTGGTGACCGTAAGCTTGACAAAATACGTAATGAAATCATAGATATAGCGGCTCTAATTGTGCCTCTTGACAGAGGGGTGTTGGAGGACCATCTGAACTCTAGGGGATTTTCCGAAACCGCCCGGTCTTTAGCTTCTTTACCGGCGCTTAAAAGCGACCGATTTGCGTGGCCCGATGCGACGCTAGAAGCTGCAAAACAGGGGTGGTTGCATTTGTGGGAGCGGCATAAGTATGTGCTGACCTTACAAAGGGAACTCAAAGCTGCAGTGAATGCGCTAGCTGAGGCGGGATCCGAGACTCCTGTAGATGAGACGGTGATGAAGAAAAGTTTTGAGCGCCTTCAAGCTCTCCAAATTGAGATTGGGGCACTTGAAGTGAACGGATTGAATAAGGATTAACATTTGTGACAGGGCAATAGGGCGGCGATCCTATTGCATCCCGGGAGTGCCCGGGACAGCTTGAGAGTTTTGCGAGGGGACGCAAATATTCTGACTATATGGGACGCAGAGTTTGCACGGCGACGTGCGGCGAGGCGTTTTTTTGCGTAGGTCTTGTTACGCTATATTCAGATGTTCGAGAGCATAC
>NVSO02000113.1 GCA_002401305.2 Rhodobiaceae bacterium
ATGTTGCGTCGGTTCAGCAATGACACGTTCTCGCGTCTCGCTGTGACCAACCTCTTTGCCACACCGAAGTATGGCTTCACTCAAGCCGTCGTTGGTTTTGGCGAAAGCCGTGTTTTGATGCAAGTCAGCGACATCATTGAACCATCTGTCGCATCCAGCGCGGATGACATTGCCAAGTTGAACGCGGAACTCGCGGTAGGTGTTGAAAATGATTTGATCAACACCCTCATCGTGGCGCTTCAAGAACAGCAAGGCACTACCGTCAATGAAACCCTCTTGCGCCAGTCTGTTGAGACTTCGGCGCAGTAGGCTCTACTCACTAAGTTGACGCCTACTTACATGAAGCCATAGGGCACGCCCGTCTTTCGGGGCTTGTGAACATCACGGAATGACTATGTTGAGTCCAGATTTCAATAGCTTTCAATCGACCTATAATGAAGGCGTGCCTCAGTTGTTGTGGACTCGGCTTGTCGCCGACTTGGAAACGCCTGTCTCTGTCTATCTCAAGATTGCGGCGGAAAAGCCTAATAGCTTTTTGCTGGAGTCTGTTGAAGGCGGAGAAACGCGTGGGCGCTATTCCATCATTGGCTTGCACCCAGACATCATCTGGAAAGCCGATGGGCAGAAAGCTCAGATCAACCGCAAGGCGCTTACTGATAGCACGGTCTTTGAACCGTGCTCTGAGAACACGCTAACCTCCTTGCGGGCGCTTCTGGATGAATCACGCATTGAGATGCCTGAAGAGCTGCCCTCTATGGCTGCGGGTGTCTTTGGCTATATGGGCTATGACGCTGTGCGATTGATGGAGCATCTGCCCAATCAAAACCCCGATGTTCTGGGGCTGCCCGATTTTCTTTTTGTCCGGCCCACAGTGATTGCTGTTTTTGATGCGGTAAAAGATGAAATTGCTTTGGTGACACCCGTGCGGCCTCAATCTGGGGTGTCGGCAAAGGCTGCTTATGCCCGGGCTGAGGAACGGTTGAACGAGGTTATTGTGGCTCTGGATACCGCGCCTCCCCCTCAAGACGAGATTGTGGATGTGGCTGCTTTGGCGCCGCCTGTGTCAAATACCCCGCCGGAGCACTATTTCGCTATGGTGGAGAAGGCCAAAGAGTATATTCGGGCGGGCGATATTTTTCAGGTCGTGCTTTCGCAACGGTTTGAAACGCCGTTTGAGTTGCCGCCTTTCTCTCTCTACCGGGCTTTGCGTCGGATCAACCCGTCGCCCTATCTCTATTTCCTGAATTTCGAAGGCTTCTCCATTGTGGGATCGAGCCCTGAAATTTTGGTACGGGTCAAAGAAGGCGAAGTGACCATTCGTCCTATCGCTGGCACGCGCCATCGGGGCGCCAATGCCAAAGAGAATGCAAAGATTTCAGCTGAGCTGCTGGCTGACCCTAAAGAACGTGCGGAACATTTGATGCTGCTCGATTTGGGCCGTAATGACGTGGGCCGTGTTTCAAAAGTTGGCTCTATTGACGTGACGGAGCAGTTTGAGCTTCAGTTCACCTCTCACCTCATCCATATCGTCTCTAATGTCGTGGGAGAGCTTGATACAGACCGTTATGATGCCATTGCAGCTCTGAATGCTGGCTTCCCAGCGGGCACAGTCTCTGGTGCGCCTAAGGTGCATGCAATGGAAATCATCGATGAGCTGGAGCTTGAAAAGCGCGGGCCGTATGCAGGCGCTGTTGGCTATTTCACGGCAGATGGTGAGATGGATACTTGCATCATTTTGCGCACGGCAATTGTCAAAGATGGCAAAATGTATGTGCAAGCAGGTGGCGGTGATGTGGCTGATACCACGCCTGAAGGTGAGCATCAGGAATCTGTCAATAAGGCTAAAGCTCTCTTTAAAGCTGCTGAGGAAGCCGTTCACTTTGCCTCACGTGCGCGACGGGGCCAATAGAGCTGTCAGCGGCACAAGGTCTATGCCTTTAGCGTCCAATCCACGTACCCATACTTCGAGCACTTCCAACGTCATATCGTGGGGATGGCCGATGGCAATGGCGCTGCCTTTACGTCTGGCAATCGTTTCCAATTGATCCAACTGATTAAGCAGATTGTCGGGGCCTTGGGCGTGATCCAAGAAGATATCCCGGCCCAATGTCGGCACACCCGCGGCTTGTCCCACTTTAGCTGCAGCTGACGCCTGACTGGTGCGGCTATCCAAGAAAATCAAACCGCGTTCGTTCAGGCTTTTCATCACCGGCAGCAGTGCACGCACGTCTTCGGTAAAGCGGCTGCCCATGTGATTGTTGATACCAACGTAGCCATCTAGCTGGGCCAAATTCCGAGCCAGCGCATTGGTGACCTCTTGGCCAGACATGCCGGTTTTCAAGGCATCGTCACCGGGGTCTTGTTGGCCGTGGGGTTCCATTGGGACATGGACGAGGATTTCATGGCCTGCCGCCCTTGCCTCACGGGCCAACTTGGCGGAGCGAGCACCGTAAGGCAGGAACGACAGGTTTATCTCTTTAGGTAAATCGATTGTGCGCTGAGTGCGTGCGATGTTGAGGCCCAAATCATCGAGCACGATCGCAATTTTGGGGCGCGTGCTCGGGGTATAAAGGGTTGCAAAACGCTGCCATGCGGGCCGGGCATCGCTCAACAGTTTAGCGTCGCCTTGTATCGGGCCCCCAAGGGCTGATCCGACAGAGCCCGTTGCCAATTTGTTGAGGCGCGCATCAAACGCACTATTGGAGACATCAGCGACAATACCGCCGCGCAGGTCCAGTGGGATGAATTCATCAAGGCCCAGTTTTTCTTCGCGGTTGGGCTGTGCAATATGGGCAGGCAGTGACGCCAAGACCGACAAATTGACTGAGATTGAGTTGAGGGGGCTCAAGACAGAGGGCTCTGTCGCGCCATTTGCAGGAATTTGCCACGCAGCAGGCCACGCACTGGGCTTTTGCAACCCTAAGATGATCCGCGTTTTAAGCGGGACTTGCTTTTGCACGTCTTGGCTCACGTCTACCATGCTCACCCGTACTTTACCCATTAATTCGGGCAAGGCGAAGGTGAAGGCGGTACCGGCGAGCAATCCCACTAAAAGCGCCATAAAGGAGAGCAATGTCCAGTCTCTCGCCCGTGTTGGCGGTGTAGGAATTTGCTTGCCTGGGGTGCGGATCCCCTTGGAGAGAAGGTCAGATACGTCGTTTAGCCGCCCAAGTTTAGAAGCCGCAGCCGATTTCATCGCGTTTGTGGGAAGCGGTGTCGGGATGTGGGGAGGCGCCATATTTGTGGTTACAGGCGTGCGCTCAGCCACCACGGTAGCAGATGCTGCCGTCGGGCCGTCAAGGTCATGGCACCCTGTCATGGGCCCCTCAATTTTTGCCAGAAGCTCTGTCAGATCGGAATAATCGCGATCTTTTGATGCTCCGGGTCGGAAATTGCCTGCCGCCGCCACGGAGCTTCCCCTTTCCCTCAAATGTCTGCAAAATGCTCACAAACACTAGATGATGTGCATTCTGTGCGGGATTAAACCACATTTTGTAAGGGCGGGACAAGCCAACGGGAGGTCTAAAGCTGTGGACAGCTTCAGAAATAATTGCATTTTCACGTCCCCGCTGCCTTGCTGCCCTCTCACCAGATGCCTATAAGAACCCATGGGCCTCGTGCGCGTGCCTGTCTGGCATTCTTGGCCTACAATCTGGCTTGGCGTACTATCTGGCTCTGCGTCTATTTGGGAGAACGCGTCATGTTGCTGCTGATCGATAATTACGACAGTTTCACCTATAATCTGTATCACTTCCTCGGCGACCTTGGGGTTGAAGTGGAGGTTGTGCG
>NVSO02000114.1 GCA_002401305.2 Rhodobiaceae bacterium
GAAACGTACGGTAATCGCACCTTTCCAGTTCTGACCACGACTAGCATCTTGGTTGAGGAGTTCGGTGTATTGTTCGTCGAACAAATTATCGACCCCAAGGTTCACTTTCACGGTGTCTGTGACTTTGAAGTCAGTAAACAGATTAATGATATTGTAGCTATCTGACGGTGTGTCGCTGCGGTCTTGTGAAGAGACAGCATGCCACGTAACACCTGCGCGCAACGCATTGTCCATTGCCCGGAAGCCTACGGTTGTTGAAATCTTGTCGGCTGGGATTGTGTTGAGATAATCGCCAGTCGTTTCATCTGTACCACGGATGCGAGAGTAAGAAACCGTACCGAAGAGGACCTGAGAATCGTAACTCAAAGTCGCTTCTACGCCGCGGATTTTAGCCTCAGCTACATTCAGGAATTGGTATGTTGTATCTGACCAACTGATTGGGAAGGAGGGACCAAATTTGAGCTCCGCATCGATGTAGTCTTCCACGCTCATGTCGTAGTAGGTGCCTTTAAAGGCGATCCGGTCATTTGCTTGCAAGACATCGCTCATAGAAATGTTCGTACCAACTTCCCAGTTCTGGCCGACTTCAGGGCGCAAGTCCGGGTTAGGTAGGAATTCAAAGGCTGCACCACCGGGGTGAATGCCGCTTTGCAATGTCTCTGTTGTTGAGGGAGCTCTGAAGGCTTCAGCCCAAGTGGCATACACGGTGACGTTCTCAAAGGGAGAGACTGCAATGGTTGCTTTTGGCGACACGTGTGTGTCGTCCATTGTGGTGGACGGAGCGGTGAGCTTGTAGGAATCATACCGCGCGGCCAAGATGAGGTTAAGCCAAGAAGTAACAGCGATCTGATCTTGAACAAAACCACCGTAGATAGAGCGTTCCCCGCCCGGTGTATAAATGTCCTGACCACCGGTGTTTTCATCAATAGAGGTAACGGTGTCAAAGAAGCCATCTACACCGTATGTGATTGTATGGCTGCCAAACCCGGTCAAACGGCTGGTGTTGAAGATGTCGAAGCCGATTGTTTCAACTTCATTGATTTTTGAGTACGGCCCCCCGGAACTGATTTTACGTTCACGCGTGTTTTTGCTGTTGGTGAAGTAAGCAGCAACCGAAAGGTCAACCCAGTCATTGTCTGACGGAGAGTATGTGTAGGCAGCCTTAATAGTGTTGTCTCTGATTTCTTCATCGTAATCAGCTGAAGAATATTCAGAGCGGTTGATCAGCAAAGAAGTCTTGATGGTTTGGTATTCAGAAAGGGCATAGCTTGCTTTTAAGAGTGCATTGCCATTGTCCAAAGCGGTGTAGGCAATCTCGTCGCCGTTCCCATCTGCATAATCATTCTGCGTGCGATAACTGATGGCCGCGAAGAGATCAGTTTCTGCGTTGGGCAATGCATAACCCGCGATTGTGGTCCGGAAAGTATCATCAACAGAGTGATACCCAAACTTTGCCGTAACCCCAGAAGTGGTGCCAGGTGCGAGTAAATCAACAGCGTCTTTGGTGATGAAGTTCACAACACCGCCAATAGCGCCCGAGCCGTAAACAACAGCTGAGGGGCCGCGCACGATATCAATTTGTTTGAGCAATTCGGGCTCAATGAAGACCGCGGTGTTGGCCGCGTGGCCGGTGCGTTGGAAGTTTTGGCGTGTCCCGTCAATCATGACGTTGACCCGACCATATTCCTGCATACCGCGAATGTTAATCCCAATCCCGGGGCCATCTTCGGAGCGCGTGCCAGTAACGCCGGGCACACCGCGTAGCAATTCGTCAACGCTGGTCGCCTGAATGTCTTCAATTTCTTGTTGCGTAACAACGGTAGTTGAGGACAGCGTTTCTAGGGCGCTTTCTTCTGTTTTTGTTGCGGTGATTGTAATCGCATCCAAGGCAACAGCGGCCATTTGCAGGGGCTCACCCCCATAAGCACTCGGCGCAAGTGACCCGATCGCAAGGGCCGCCACTCCTGTGCCGGCCAACAGGCGCTGGCGCAGATTGGAGGGGAGACCGCGTGAGCGGTGCTCTGAAAAAAGATGTGTCATTGAAACTCCAGCCATAGTTGTGGCGTGTCCCCTAATCGCCTCATGCCGTTTCAAGCTGGCCGGTAGTAGCCGAAACGTGCAGGTGCAGGATCATCACCAAATACATGCCCTTATGGGCTTTCATGCTGTAGCAATAGTGATATTGATAATCAATATTAAATAGAGCGAGAGTCTTTTGTTTGGCCTCATTGTGACTATTTGGCCACCATGAATACCTCCCAAAGCACTAGACAGGGTGAGCGCTAAGAGGGGTGAGCCCTCAAGGGGAATAGATAGAGGAGTTGGGAGAATGAATGTGTCTGTAACGAAAATAGGGGCCGTAGCCGCGCTTTTGGGTGCTCTTTGGAGCGGTCTAACCGTGGCACAGGCGAATGAGGCGAGTGCAAACGGTACACAAACGAAATATTACCAGTCAGAAGCCACCAAAACCCTGGGCCTGCCCTTTTCCGACGTGGTCCAAGTTGGGGACTTGTACTTTCTTTCAGGCCAAATCGGTGCGTTGCCCGGCACGCTCACTATGGCAGGCGACACGATGGAGACACAGGCACGCCAAGCGATGGACAATATTGGGGCCATCCTTAAAGAGCGCGATCTGAGTTTCGACAACGTTGTAAAATGTACCGTGATGATGAAAGACATGAGCCAATGGGGCGCTTTTAACACTGTCTATGTGACCTATTTCAAACTAGGGCAATATCCCGCGCGCAGTGCTTTTGGTGCAAATGACCTCGCCATTGGAGCGCTTTTGGAAGTTGAATGCATAGCAGCGCAAAATGAATAGTTATAATTATCTATTCTATAGGCATTAAGACTTGCCATTAAGTTTCCATTAATCATACTTAAGTATAGTAGATCAAGGAGTTCATTTTATTAAACAAGCTGATGGGGTAGAGAAATGGCTAGTGGGTGTCCAGTTCAAACGGATGGCAATATCGGTG
Organism: Rhodobiaceae bacterium; assembly: GCA_002401305.2. Lineage (GTDB taxonomy): Bacteria > Pseudomonadota > Alphaproteobacteria > Parvibaculales > Parvibaculaceae > NORP139. The sequence continues at coordinate 2,979 of NVSO02000114.1, forward strand.
CAGATCTGAAGCGTCGGGTGGGTTTCACAAGACTAACCAGCATCGACTGCGATGCTTTAAAAGGGTTTCGCCCGATACTTGAGAAAAATGTAGATAACCTATTGGATGCATTTTACGACCATGTGACGGCGGTGCCTGAGCTGGCAGCGCTCTTCCGGGACGATGCGCATGTGAAGTTCGCCCGCGATGGCCAGAGGAAACATTGGCTAGACCGGGTGTTCTCAGGAAATTTCGATAGTGACTATGTCGCTAGCGTGCAGAAAATTGGCGAGGCGCATGCGCGCATTGACCTTGATCCACGCTGGTACATTGGCGCCTATTGCTTTGCGCTAGACTATCTTCACCAAGTGGTCCGAGCTGAAATGCCCGATGATCCAGAAGGCGTTGCAACCGTTGCGACAGCGATCAATAAGGCCGTCTTCCTGGACATGGATTTTGCGATATCCATTTACATCAGAGCTGCAAAAGACTTAGCGACAAAAGTTGTCAATGAGCAGGCTGACAAATTTGAGATCAATGTGAAAGAAGTCGTATCAACGGTTTCTCAAGCATCCACTGAGCTTGAAGCCACAGCAGGCACAGTTGCCGCAGCGGCCGAAGAATCTGCTGCCCAAGCTGTTATTGTTTCTGCCGCGACCCAAAAATGCCAAGCAGCTATTCAAGACATCAAGGGTAAAGTCAGCGCGTCATCTGACAGCACGCAAGAAGCCGTGGCATTGGCAGCAGCAGCCGGTGATTCCATTCAACGGCTCAATGCCTCTACTGAAATTATCAGTGGGTTCTCCAAAACGATCACAGATATTGCAGGTCAAACCAACTTGCTGGCTTTGAACGCGACCATTGAAGCGGCACGCGCGGGCGATGCGGGCAAGGGGTTTGCTGTTGTGGCAAGCGAAGTGAAGGCTTTGGCGCAGCAAACAGCACGGGCAACCGATGAAATTGTGAGCACGCTGGGGACCATCAAAAGCGAAGTGACGGCCACAACAAATTCTATTGATGATGTGACGGCCACTATTCAAAAAATCAACGAGATGTCTGCCGATATTTCCAGTGCCATGGATCAGCAAGAAACATCGATGGAAGAGGTCGCCAATAATGTCGATGGCATTAGCGAAGCTTCCATCGAAACAGGCAGAGCAACGTCGGAAACGCTGACCGCGACGTCCGAACTGGCGCGCCAGTCGGGCATTTTGGAAGAACGGGTCAATACCTTCCTTGTGGAAGTACGTAGCGCTGGATAAACCAGTCGTTATAGGCAAAGCATCCCATTGACTTGCTGTTTCTTTGGCTTCCCTCTACATAGAGTAGAGGGAAGCTTTGGAGCAGATAGATGCCGGATTTTTCACAATTCCTAGAGATTTTAGAAGGCCTCACGCTTGCCAATTGGATTGGTTTGGGCCTGCTTATTGTCTGCTGGTTGCTGTACCCGATCATCAGCCGATGGCTTCCCAGGTCTGACTTAACCGCAGAAATCGAAGTTTACCGCCACAAATGGATGGCCCAAATGCTTCACCGCGAGGAGCGCATCACCGATGTGTCTTTGGCGCGCGGGCTTTTTGGCTCTGTGTCCTTCTTTGCCTCCACAACCGTTCTGTTGATCAGTGGATTGATTGGCCTACTGGCGTCTGCCCCCAGTCTCTATGAGAACCTCACGCTCTCTTCAGTGTTTGATGCGACCGGGCTGGCAATCTTTGAAGTAAAAATCTGTGTTCTGATCATTATCTTCATCCATGCCTTTTTCAAATTCGGCTGGTCGATGAGGTTGCACACCTATTCCATGATTTTTATTGGCGCGGCCCCTCAGCGAGAATGGCGCGAGGGACAGGAAGCTAGTGATATTTCCACTCAAGCCGGTGAACTGAGCGCTTTGGCCTCTAGGCACTATTTTGAGGGAATGCGGGGGTATTATTTTGGTCTGGCCACCTTACCGTGGTTTATATCGCCTGTTCTCTTGATCATCTCTGTACTTTTGACGATGGCCGTGCTTATACGTCGGGAACATTATTCGCGCGCGCTGAGCATTGTACGCCAGCATCAAACCGACGCAAAACCGGGCCAATAACGCGAGAGCGCCAAAATACGTGAAAACGTACGGGCGCAAGGCGTAGACCAGACCCGCTTAAATATCGATAGGAACCGAGTTGTCCAACGCAAAGCCCTTAGATTTGGCCATTATTGGTGGCGGCCCCGCAGGCTTGATGGCTGCAGAAGCAGCCCTTGCCGCGCGCCCCGAGCTGACTGTGTGCATTTTTGAAGCAAAGCCGAGCTTGGCCCGCAAATTTCTAATGGCAGGCAAGAGCGGCCTCAATCTCACCCATGTTGAGCAAACAAAGGCCTTTTTGTCTCGCTTCGGCAGAGCGTCGAGTAAGCTGAAATCCCAAATTGACGCCTTTCCCCCCTATGAATTGCGCCGTTGGGCCGATGATTTGGGTGCCGATACCTTCGTGGGCAGCTCGGGCCGCATTTTCCCAGCCATTATGAAAGCCTCACCCCTGTTGCGCACGTGGCTTCGTCGCCTTCAGCGCCAAGGGGCAGAAGTGCGCCTCAACCAAAAATGGTTGGGATGGAATGACGACGGCCACCTAAAATTCGTCGACGTCAAAACAGGCTACGAACAGGTCATTGATGCAGGTGCGACCATTTTGGCACTTGGGGGGGCTAGTTGGCCCCGGCTTGGATCTGTTGGCGACTGGGTGCCGATGCTCGAAGAGGCTGGCATCCCATGTGCGCCTTGGAAGCCTGCCAATTGTGGTTTCGAAATTGACTGGTCGGACTTTTTCAAAGAGAAATTTGGCGGCGATCCTGTCAAAAACGTACGCGTGAGCATCGGTGAGGAAGCCGTGCGCGGAGAATTTGTCGTGTCAGGCAAAGGCGTTGAGGGCAGCCTCATCTATACGTTGTCGGCAACAATCCGCGAGGCACTGGAACAGGAAGAGAAGGACGGAGCAACGGTCTTTTTGGACCTCACGCCAGACCGGACCGAGGCTCAATTAGCAGATCGCTTGTCTACCCCCCGTGGGAAACGTAGTTTTGCAACCCATTTGAGAAAATCTGTGCGGTTGGAAGGCGTGAAAGCAGCGCTTCTGCGTGAATTGGTACCTGAGATGGCGCAGGCCTCTGCGCTCGACAATCCCAAAGCATTGGCGCGGATAATTAAAGCGCTGCCCTTGAAGCTCGCGCGGTCCCGCCCCATCGAAGAAGCCATCAGCGTTGCAGGCGGCGTACGGTGGAGCGCGTTGTTATATGATCTATCCGTTCGTGCACGCCCGGACGTCTATTGCGTAGGTGAAATGGTGGACTGGGAGGCGCCAACCGGTGGCTACTTGTTGACCGCCTCAATGGCACAGGGACGTTGGGCAGGCAAAGCCGCTGCTGAGGCCGTATTGCCTGAAGACGAAGATGTGCCCGATTTGAATGATGAATTGAGCGAAGAAGAGCGGGATTTTGCCAGTGATCTTCCAAGTTTTACAGAAGAGAACGATTAAGGGCTCGCCAGACCCAGCTTGACAAAAAGGAACATCGGTTCTACCCAGCACGCATTGATTTTCCCTGAATTTCCTTAGCGTCGAAGGTGTCCTATGCCCAATATTCACTCCGAGAAGGATCTCGATTTCATCCTGTACGATATGCTCGATACCGAAGGGCTGTTAAAAACAGAGCGGTATGGCGAACATAGTCGGGAGGCCTTCAACCAGATTTTGGAAACCTCCGCGCGCATCGCTGAGGACCTTTTCCAGCCACATGCGGCAAAAGTGGATGCCAATGAGCCGGAGTTTGACGGCAAAAAAGTCACCATTATTCCCGAAGTAAAAGAAGCCCTCGACGCTTACCGCGATGCAGGCTTTCCCGGCGCTCTGTTCCCGTTTGAGCAGGGTGGCATGCAATTGCCCCTTACCGTCGCCCAAGCATCAGGTTTCATTTTTGGCGCGGCAAATGTATCAACCGCTGGTTATGCAATGCTGACATTGGGTGCCGCAAACCTCATCAGTTCATTTGGGTCGCAAGCGCAGCAAGACCGTTTTCTAAGCCAAATGATTGAAGGTCGCTTCTTCGGCACGATGTGCTTGTCTGAAACACAAGCCGGATCATCCCTGTCTGACATTCGCACCAAAGCAGTGCCACAGGAAGACGGCACCTATGCCATCACCGGCACCAAGATGTGGATCTCGGGCGGTGAGCACGACATGTCTGAAAACATCATTCACATGGTCATGGCCAAAATCGAAGGCGCACCAGAAGGCGCCAAAGGCATCTCCCTTTTCATCGTCCCAAAAATTATGGTGGACGAAGAGGGAAACCTTGGCGACCTAAATGACGTGAAACTGGCAGGCCTCAATCACAAGATGGGTTATCGCGGCACCGTCAATACCTTCCTGAGTTTTGGGGAAGAAGGCGGCGCTGTGGGTTATCTCGTAGGAGAACCCAATAAGGGCCTTTCCTACATGTTCCAGATGATGAATGAAGCCCGTATCGGCGTCGGGCTCGGGGCAACCTCGCTGGGCTATACCGGCTACCTCCATTCTTTAGATTATGCCAAAGGCCGTCCTCAAGGTCGTTTGATCGATGCGAAAGATCCATCAACGCCGATGGTGCCGATCATTGAACATGCCGACATCAAGCGCCTGATGTTGCAGCAGAAGTCGTATGTCGAAGGAGCGCTTCATCTCTGCCTCTACGCCGCGCGTTTGGTAGATGACATCGCAACGACAGACGACGGCGCTGAGAAAAAAGACATGGAGCTGTTGCTCGATCTTTTGACCCCGATTGTAAAATCATGGCCGTCTGAATTTTGTTTGGAAGCCAACAAAATTGCCATTCAAGTGCATGGGGGCTACGGCTATACCCGCGAATATCCCGTGGAGCGTTTCTACCGTGATAATCGCTTGAACCCGATTCACGAAGGCACCCACGGCATTCAAGGTTTGGATATCTTGGGCCGCAAAGTTTCCATGGCTAAGGGCCGGGCGGTAGAACTGCTGATCGAACGGATCAATAAGACCATCGTTTCTGCCAAAGCTGACGCCGCGTTGAGCGACCACGCCGAGGCATTGGAAAAGGCTGTGGGTGTTCTGGTTGCCACAACGCAAACCCTCCTGGGGGCTGCCATGCAAGGGGATGTTGCGCGCGCCTTCGCAAACGCCACTCTCTACCTCGATGCGTTTGGGCATGTGGTCTTGACGTGGTTCTGGTTGCAACAAGCCTTGAAAGCACAAGAAAAATTGGCACAAGGCGCGCAAGGTGAAGATGCATCCTTCTATGTAGGGAAGCTGACAGCTTGCACCTATTTTGTGCGGTACGAATTGCCAAAGGCGGTATCTAGCTTGCTAGAGTTAGCTAAATTGGATGACACCTGCGTGTCGGCGAACCCCGACATTTTTTAATCCAGATCCCAATCACTTCAAAACAAAACAGGCCCGCGCGATTTTTCGTGCGGGCCTGTTTTGTCAGTCGATATCGTTTAGCGCACAGAGGCGACCTCTGGGCGTGGGGTAACAATTGGGAAGCGTCGATTGAATTGATCGAAGCAGCTTGCCATATCTGCAAACGCCAGCGCATCCCCTTCAAACGTGAGGCGCCCTTGGGTGAGCAGGTCTGCGGCGGGTTCCAATTGCATCATCAAAAGTTTGAAATCCACACTGGTCATCGTCAAGCTTGCCGTAGCGTTGTCGCGGCTGCGTCCGGCGAAATGGTAAAGCACCCCATTCTTCAAGGTAAGCAGATAGGTCGTATCTAAATCCGTGAAGTTGAGATTAAACGCATAGTCGCGTTCTCCAGCCCGCAACCCGTTCAGCCGTACCGCCATGACTTGCAATAGATTATCCACCGGCAACCCTTTGGCCATGCCCGCAGAAACAATAGCCCCAGAACTTTCCGGCAATCCGTGGCGCAGCTCATGGGCACCGCACAGATAGAAATTCCGCCAAGGCCCAGATTCAGACTGGTAGCCC
>NVSO02000115.1 GCA_002401305.2 Rhodobiaceae bacterium
CCCACGGGCCAGCAAGGGCAGGGCGGTGCGTTCCTTTTCGCTTAAAGGCCGCACAGTCTCATAGCCTTTCAGCAGCGCGCGGGCTTTGGTGATGTTGAACGCATTGTCCCGTTCAAAGCACCAAGCGTTCAGGCAAATGGCGATGTCATACACAAATGCATCATTGCACGCGAAGTAGAAATCGATCAGACCAGATAGTTTCTCACCAATGAAAAATACATTGTCGGGGAACAGGTCTGCATGAATGACGCCGCTGGGTAAATCTCGCGGCCAGAGGTCTTCCAGCTCGCGCAGTTCATTTTCAATCAGAACACTCAAGCCCATCACAATGTCGTCGCATCGACCTTCGCATTCCTCAAACAGAGGCCGCCAGCCCTCAACGGAAAGCGCATTGGGGCGTGCAATTTTGAAGTCCTGACTGGCAAGGTGGAACGCTGCCATCTCTTTGCCGAGCTCAAAACAATGTTTTGGTTGCGGTTTGGAGATGCCGTGCCCGTCCAAGAACGAAATAATGGCGGCAGGTCTGCCCGCAAGCTCTCCCAAAGTTTCGCCCGACTTTTGCGGCACCGCAATGGGGCATTCTAAGCCTTTGCCGGCAAGGTGGGTCATCAGTCCCAGAAAGAACGGAAGGTCTGACTCATTTACTCGTTTTTCGTACAAGGTGAGAATGTAATACCCTTCTTCCGTATGCAGAAGAAAGTTGGTGTTCTCCACACCCTCAGCAATACCTTTGTAGGAAAGCAACCCGCCAATGTTGTAGAGCGTGAGGAAGCTTTCAAGAGCTTCGTCGTCAACCTGTGTATATACAGCCATGGGGGTCCTCAGAATAGTCGGTAACAAATGGAGCGGTGAAGCTTTAAGCTGGCGCGCGCAACGAAAGGGGTAATTTAAACTGTACCCGCTCTTGGGCAACTGAAATTTCCTCAACAGTCACGTCATATCGTTCTTTGAAGGCGGCGTTAACTTCATCCACCAAGACTTCCGGTGCAGAGGCACCAGCCGCAATACCGACATGGGAAATGTTTTCCAAACGCGACCAATCAATCTCAGCGGCGCGTTGTACTAAGACAGAATTTGTGCAGCCTTCCCGCTCAGCCACTTCCACCAACCGCATGGAGTTGGATGAATTGGGAGCGCCAATGACCAACAAAGCCTCGCACTTAGGCGCAATGGCTTTGACGGCGGCTTGGCGATTGGTGGTGGCGTAGCAAATGTCTTCTTTGTGGGGCACTGAGATGGACGGGAACCGCTCTTGCAACGTCGCAACGATCGCAGCCGTGTCGTCAACCGATAGGGTGGTTTGAGTGATGAAGGCAACGGCCTCCGGATTGTCAGGCTGAATGGTACGCGCATCTTCCACGGTTTCGATCAGCTTGACCGCCCCGTCAGGCAGCTGCCCCATTGTGCCGATGACTTCGGGATGGCCTGCGTGTCCAATCATCAAGATTTCGCGTTTCTTGTCGAAATGGCGCTCTGCTTCCATGTGCACTTTCGACACAAGCGGGCAGGTCGCATCTAGATAATCTAAGTTACGGGCTTCTGCTTCTGCGGGAACCGATTTTGGCACCCCGTGCGCAGAAAAAATCACATGCGCATCAGCAGGCACTTCGTCCAATTCATCGACAAAAATAGCCCCTTTTGCTTCTAACCCTTCCACGACAAAGCGGTTGTGAACAATTTCGTGGCGGACATAGACCGGAGGACCAAATTTATCCAAGGCCTGCTCCACAATTTGGATGGCACGGTCCACACCAGCGCAGAATCCGCGCGGGCTAGATAGATAAAGGGTCAGGGCCGGTTTTTGGGGCGCAGACAAGGTCTTCTCCATTTCGAAACGGGTCGTGGGCTTGTGGGGACCAGACGGGTTCGGTACAGTCCGGCGCACAATAGTTTGCGCTTCAGGATTCTCTAAGCTCTAGTATAGCCTAGAGCGCCGGAAGATCCCTCTAAAACCGTATATAGAGGGGCTGACACGGGCAAAGTCAAGAACGCGGCAACAGGTAGGGGCTTCAGCACATGCAAGCCCAAGCAGGCACAGAAAGAGGCAAGATGGCTCATCTCGGGATGACGGCGAAAACGGCACTAAAAATCATGGGTTTCAGCGCCTTTTTGGGCTTGGCTGCATGTGGAGCATCAGTTCAGGCAGAAAATGAAATGAAACTGCGCTTACCATGTCCCGGTGCGGGCATTCTGGGCAGCACGGAAAAAGTGACTTTGTTCAATGGGGCAGGCCAAGACATCACGGATGTTATTGTGACCGCCGAAATTGAACGGGTTGTGACCAGCTGCGAGTATGACTTCGATGACGGCATTATCTATGTGGACATTGCCTATCGTGGTGTGGCTGAAGCAGGCCCCGCAGCAACCAGCCCAACGATCAACCTATCGGCCTTTTTAGCGCTGACGGAAGTGAACCGCTCCGTACTGCGCAAAGATATTGAACCTATTGAGCTCGATTTCTCTGAAGGGGGCCGCCGCACTGAATTTGTAAAAGTGATCGAAGGCGCGCGCGTCCCTTACGTGCCACCGTTCGATGGCTCGGCTTACGAATTTTTGGTTGGCTTCCAATTGACCCCGGATCAAGTGGCGTACAACAAAGAGCAAAAAGCGAACCGCTAAGTTTCTGTCAGGATCACCCTGCGACGTTTTGATCCTGCGACACTCATGAACTTGTTCCGGTCCTCCATTTGCCACACTGTTTGGGTAAATGGAGGACCGCGACATGTTGAAGAAAATCACTATCACCATTGTAGGCCTGCTTGGGGCGTTGAGCATTGCGCTGCTCATCGGCTTTATGGATGATGTCTCAACCCCTCAATTTGTAGATTCTGACGGCACGACGACGCCTGGCTCCCTCGCTTCCATCGAATGGATAACGTTGGGGGGCATTCCCCAATGGACACTCCAACGCGCCCGTGACGTTGACCAGCCGATCTTACTGGCCATTCATGGGGGACCAGGCGCTGTCGAAGCAGCAGCCTACCGCGCATTCAATGCTGAGCTTGAAGACCACTTCCTTGTTGTGCACTGGCATCAACGAGGGTCCGGCTGGACCATGGACCGGGAAGCTGGGTTTGGCGATGTGAAGGGTGAACGGATCTATCAAGACCTTGAAGAGTTGGTCGACGCCCTAAAACAAAAATTTGGCCGTGAGAAAATTTACATCATTGGTCATTCTTGGGGGTCCATTTTGGGCCTGCGCTATGCCTATGAACATCCAGAAAATGTGACCGCTTACGTCGGCGTCGGACAGGTGAGCCATTCACGTGAGAGTGAAAAACGAGGGTGTGAATTTGTCCTAGCCGCCGCTCTGGCTGAAAAGGACAATGCGGCTGTCGACGAGATCAACAGCGCCTGCCAATTTGCAACCGATGAGAACTTGGCTTTCGCCGCTGAAGATATGATGGTGCAACGAAACTACCTCGCGGCATATGGGGGCGCATTACATGGCCCAATGGGCGTGGCAGACCTCTTGGCGGGTATTCTGGGGACAGATGAAGGAACCTTGAGCGGGTTGGTACGTACCTTTGAAGGCAGCATGGGGTCGATGGAGACCATTTGGCCTGAAATGATGGCCTTTGATGCAACGCCGTGGACCCAGTTTAAGGTCCCTGTATATTTCGCGATTGGCCGCCATGATTATCAGGTGAATGCGGCTCTAGCTGCGTCATACTTCGACACAATTGAGGCGCCGTGCAAAGGCGTGAAATGGTTGGAAAACTCCGCGCATTTTTCACTCTTTGAAGAAGCCGATGTGTTTAATCGCTTCATAATTGATACAGTCAAACCGCTGAAATGCATGGCAGCGCCTTAAGAGAACGCACATGTGTGGCCAAGAGGCCTCGGATACGTTCCATTCATTGCTTGATCTTTGGACCATCCCACACCAGCTTTAAGAGAACTGGAGGAGTTTGGGATGTTGAGAAAAGCCTTATTGGGAATAGTAAGCGTAATTGTCTTGGGGCTATCCGCCCTCACCATTGCCCTGACCATCGGGTTTATGGAAGACGCCTCGACGCCACCATTTTTGGATGAAGACGGCAACCGCGTACCCGGCTCCCTTGCCGCAATGGAGTGGCAAGATATCGGAGGTATCCCGCAATGGACGCTTCTGCGCGCCCGAGACACTTCCCAGCCCATTCTCATCGCCTTGCACGGCGGCCCCGGTGCCATCGAAGCCGAAGCGTACCGCGCGTATAATGCCGAGCTTGAAGACCACTTCCTCGTGGTGCACTGGCATCAGCGCGGTGCAGGATGGACACTTGATAGAGATTCCGATGGCAGTGACATAAATAGTGAGCGTATCTATCAAGACCTAGAAGAATTGGTTGAGCTCATGAAAACACGGTTTGGCCGCGAGAAAGTATTTCTAGTCGGTCATTCATGGGGCTCAATGATTGGCCTTCGCTACACCTATGAGCATCCAGAAAATGTGGCCGCTTATGTGGGCATTGGACAAGTCCAGAACTTGAAAGAAAGCGAAAAACTAGGGTGCGGCTTTATCCTAGAGAAAGCGCAAGCCGCGCAGGATGCAGACGCGATTGTTGAAATCAACAAAGCCTGCGCCTTCGTAAATGACCCCACCAAACCCTATGATATGGAACAAATGTTTGTGCAACGTGGCTACCTCTCCCAATATGGAGGGGCCTTTCACGGGCCAATGGGCATGACAGATATGCTCTATGACATGCTCACCAAGACAGATGAAGGAACCTTGAGCGTTATGTTGCGGATGGCTGAGGGCAGTTTTGATTCGGCTGAAAGAATGTGGCCAGAACTGATGGCCTTTGATGCAGCCCCGTGGACCGAGTTTAAGGCGCCCATCTTTTTTGCATTGGGCCGGCATGATTATCAGGTCAACGCCGGTTTGGCAGCGCAGTATTTTGAAACATTGAATGCCCCATGCAAGCATTTGGAATGGTTCGAGAATTCCGCCCACAGCCCACTTTTCGAAGAGGCTGAGGCGTTTAACCACTTCATGATCAACACTGTCAAAAATGTCGAATGCAGCCTGCCATCCCTGTAAAGTAGGCGACTTTTAGGGGTTTAGGGGCCTTGTCCAGCACTCCGAAAATAGGAGCGGGAGAGTTTTATTGACTCTTTTTTGCACCGCACTAGTATCGCGGCCACATACAGATGATCCCTGCGGGAGAGATCTGCTGCCCTGTTAAAGGGCGAAGGCGCCGAAGGAGCAACCGCCCCGGAAACTCTCAGGCAAAAAGGACCGCAGGTGTATGACACTCTGGAAAGAAGATGTAGCTGGGTTTACCTAGCAGGCATCTCACCGAAGGACGTAAGAGGGCCGGTCACATTTGATGGGTGCTTGAAATCTCTCAGGTGCAGGCGACAGAGGGGGCACAAAGCCAGTTTTGGCATTGTGACTCTGAATCCGCGCTTTTTTTGATAAGCGCAAACCTGAAGTGAGATCAAATGGGCACCGCCTCCACGAATGACACTGATCTATTGGTGACACCCCTGCACGCACTCCACATTGAGCTCGGCGCAAAGATGGTGCCCTTCACAGGCTACGACATGCCCGTGCAATATCCACTAGGTGTCATGGGAGAACACAATCA
>NVSO02000116.1 GCA_002401305.2 Rhodobiaceae bacterium
GTTTGCCGAGCCGTATCTCAAGTTCGTGTTCTAGTTTGTCTTCCAGCAAAATGAAACTTGTTGGGGCGTGTTCCGTTGGCAAGGTGTCGCCGGGTGCAAAGCGGATTGGCATTTGCAGTGTATCTCTGACCGTCTGGGTTAAAATCGGTGCGTCGGGTGGGCCGGGGTAGGTTTCATAAATGTCGATGATGAATGAAATTTCGCGGGCCACTTCGGTCGAGAGTTTATTGGTGACAAGCTCCCAGTGGCGTTCGAGAAAAACATAGGTGATCACCATTTGGAGCAGCACCATCGGGGTAACGATGATCAGCAGCGAACGGCCAAAGAGGCCTTCGGGCAAGTACGGTTTGAGCCAGATGAAGGGCAGGCTGGATAACTTCTGTATTGTCTTGAAACGCCGCTCCCACAATGACCTTTGGTGACGGTCCCCATTTGAGGGCTCATCATTGTTGGGTGCGGGGTGTGACGCATCCGTGCTTGCGGGGTTGCTCATAGGTTAGATCTCCTGCCGGAAATTATTGATGGTTTTAATCCGGCTTGAATACATAGCCCGCGCCGCGCACGGTTTGTAGGTAGAGAGGGTTCTTGGGGTCGTGTTCGATTTTACGGCGGAGGCGATTGATTTGCACATCAACCGCGCGTTCGCCGCCGGCTTGGTCGTCTTCCCGGATGTCGTCGCGCGACAAGATTTGGCCCGGACGGTTTGCAAACAGGGTGAGCAATTGAAGTTCTCGGTCGGTTAGGCGGACCGGTTGATCGTCGCGCCATAGGCGGCCATTTTTGGCGTCCAGTCGGCACGGGCCAAATGTTATTTCCCCGCCTGTACTTTCCACCGGTTGGGATGTGCGGAACCGTTTTAAAATCATGCGAATGCGGAGGAGCAGTTCTTTGGGCTCAAAGGGTTTGGACAAATAATCGTCGGCACCGGTTTCCAACCCTTCGATGCGTTCGTCCGTTTCTGCAAGAGCGGTTAGCAAGAGCACAGGCACATCGGATTTGCGGCGTAGGTCGCGGGTAAATTCAAAGCCTGTTTCGCCGGGCATCATGACGTCGAGCACCAGTAAATCAAACGTCAAGCTGCGCAGTTTTTCACGCGCCTCGCTTGCGGACTCGGCTGTGGACACGCGGTAGCCATTGTCGCTTAAATAGCGTTTGAGCAGCTCGCGGATACGCCGGTCATCGTCGACAATCAACAGATGGGGTGTTTCTTCATCCAGGATATTGCGCGGGCGGGTTGGTGTCGCCAGAGTGCTCAAGAGACTTCTCCCTTGCCGGTCAATTTGGCCACGGTTGATTGATCTTCTGGGTTGATGAGCGCCAAAAGCGTTTTGCGGAAGGTGTCTATGGCTTCAGGGCCTGCTTGGTTCAAGGCCTTGGCCACCCGTTTACGCTGAGGCTCTGACAAGCGGCGCTCTAATTGCTCGCCTTTCGGGCTCAGGTGAAGCAAGCGCTGACGCCTGTCGCGGGTGCCTGTTTTTTGAATGACATATTCTTCTGCCACCAATTGCTTCAAAACGCGCGCGAGGCTTTGTTTAGTGATGCCTAAGATGGCCAGCAGTTGCGCCACGGTAATGCCGGGATGGCGTCCGACAAAGTGGATGACCCTGTGGTGCGCGCGCCCAAAGTCATAGTCCGTCAGGATGGCGTCCGGGTCGCTCGTGAAATCTCGATAGGCAAAAAAGAGCAACTCAATAACCTCGTTGAGAGGGTCGTGGTGGTCTTCTTTTTTTGTCGGGAAGGCGGATTTTGACGCAGCAGCGTCCAGTGAGGCGGTTTTTGCCGTTTCACGAAGCGCAGAGTTCTGCGCAAAAGCCTGTTTGTCGGTTAATTTTATGTCAGCCATGTTGACATATCTTTATCTTGAATGTTACAAAAGTTGCGCCTGATAAGACATAAATGAAAACAGGCGGCGCGGAAATTCTTTTAGTGGCACAGTTTACTCTCATTTTTTGACTCGTCCCACTTCTAACTGGTGCCTATTTTGGCTGGTGCCAAGTCTAGGTCTTTCTGCACTTTGACGTAACATAATTTGCTTCTGCATAGTCTACCCACTTTGCGGGCAAGGAAACAGGATAAGTCCCATGGCGGATATCCCTTTTGATCAACGTGACGGTTCTATTTGGTTTAATGGTGAACTCATACCCTGGAAAGATGCCAAGGTTCATGTGCTGACACATGGTTTGCATTATGCCAGTGCGGTGTTTGAAGGGGAACGCGTCTATGGGGCGAGATCTTCAAATTGAACGAACATACGGAACGTTTGTTCGAATCTGCCAATATTCTTGGCTTTAAAATTCCTTACACAATTGATGAAATCAATGCAGCTTGTAATGAAGCGGTTAAAGACGCGGGTCTTATCGATGGCTATGTGCGCCCGATTGCGTGGCGCGGTAGTGAGATGATGGGTGTGTCTGCGCAGAACAATCGGATCAATGTGGCGATTGCTGCATGGGAATGGCCGTCCTACTTCGATCCTGAAGAGCGTCTTAAAGGCATTCGTATGGATATTGCGAAGTACAAACGTCCGTCGCCTGAAACGATCCCATGCAAAAGTAAAGCGGCTGGGCTTTATATGATTTGCACCATTTCTAAACATGCCGCTGAAGCTAAAGGCTATGCGGATGCGTTGATGTATGATTATCGCGGTTATGTGGCTGAGGCGACGGGTGCGAACATCTTCTTTGTTAAAGACGGTGTTCTTCATACCCCGACGCCAGATTGTTTCCTTGATGGGATTACCCGACGCACTGTTATTGGCTTGGCCAAGAAGCGGGGCTATGAGGTGGTCGAGCGTCACATTCTTCCTGAAGAATTGGATGATTTCTCTGAGTGCTTCATTACTGGTTCAGCGGCCGAAGTAACCGCTGTTGCTGAAATTGGGCCGCACCGGTTTGTGCCCAGTGAGATCACGAAGGTTTTGATGGCTGATTATATGGTTGAAGTGCAGCCGAAAAAGGTGCGCGCTTAAGCCTATAGGCTCAAGACCATTTATCGGCGGCGTCGTCGTCAGCTGATTTTGCTGCAACCCAATTTGTACCCTGAGGCCCCGTTTCTTTTTTCCAGAACGGGGCCTTTGTTTTAAGCCAGTCCATGAGAAACATTGCCGCCTCAAACGCTGCTTGTCGGTGAGGGGAGGCGGTGAGCACCATAACGATTTGGTCGCCGGGTGCGAGAGTGCCGTAGCGATGGATGATGAGGCTGTCACTGAGGGGCCAGCGTTTGTGGGCCTCGGCTTCAATTTGTTCTAATTGCTTTTCCGTCATGCCCGGGTAGTGCTCAAGGGTCATTTGACCCTGATCTGGTTCAGCATTCTTGTTGGGCGTATGGAAGTCCCGCACAAGTCCGGTAAAGCTTACAACAGCGCCAATATCGGTGCGCCCGTCGGTCATCTTTTTGACTTCGGTGCTGAGGTCGAAATCACCTTCTTGAACGCGGACCATTCGTCAGCCTCCTGTCACCGGTGGGAAGAAGGCAACTTCGTGCGCGCCCACAACAGACGCCTCAAGGGGCGCGTGTTCTTGGTCAATCGCTACTTTAATGAGATCGAGATCTGAAAAGGCTGCTTGATAATTATCGCCTTTTGCGCGCAGAAATGTGATGAGCTCATGGGCGGTGGTGACAGACGTGGGTAGGTCCATGTCTTCTTCCGGCACGCCAATGCGCTCACGCAACCATGCAA
>NVSO02000117.1 GCA_002401305.2 Rhodobiaceae bacterium
CGAAGCACCTTCAAACTACGCGCATGATATTTCTGCGGTTTTTGACTATAAGGCTGGCCTTTAAGCTCAACAGTAAAGGTCTCGGCCCCACTCCCAATCGCTGCTGCATTGGCCGTGCTCCACGGGAGGAAGTTCGCACCCACCTGTTCCGACAAAAGAGGCATGAGAGTGCTCGACAATTGATCCCAACTTTCAAAAGCGCCCGCGTCCGTCGGCGTCAACATCCGCTTCACCCATGCCACCACAGCGGGAAAGTCTGCCTCTAACAAGGCTTTAGCCGTGGGGTCTGTCCAAGCTTCATAAATTTGGGCCCAAAGACCAAAGTCACCAAAAGAAGGACGCCCACCCAAAAGATACGCGCGCGTGGAGAGGTGCGTTTCCAGCAAGCCCATGGTTTCTTTAAACGATGTCTCGATCTGCTCAGCCGTTTCGGGCGATGAGCCGACAAAAAACGCCCGGCCTGACATCCGCTCTCTCACCATCTTCGCAATGCCTGCGAGTTCTTCGTCAGTCGCTTCGGGCATGTTGATCTTGGCGATCCGGTCTGCTGCAGAAATTTGGTCAACGTCACGGGCCCAGCGATAGTGGAACATCAATTTATTGCCCCACTCGTCGCCAAACTCTTCGAGCAAAATGGAAATGAAATTCAACACACCGTCTTCTGGGTGAATAGACGGCGCATCAAATTGCGCCTCCATCTTCTCCAAAATTGGTGTGCTATCTTGCCAAACATCTTCGTTCGGCGTTAAAACCAAAGGAATGAGGGGCAGCTTCGCAAGCGCCTGGAACTCTTCCATCCGCGACATGTCACGGTTAATCCACTCATGTGGAATGTTTTTGTAACGACAGTAACTGCGCACTTTCACCGAATAAGGGGACAATTCGACCCCGTAAATCCGGTAGTCTGTTGAGGCGGCACCCATGTCTAAACTCCCTATATGACCTGCTCTTGAGGCAGTATTATAGGGAGCTTAGCCATCTCAGAGCCAAAGCAAAACCGAAAACGAAAAGCACCGGCACCTAATCCCGCATAAAGGCCTTCTTCACCAGATGGTCGGCTGAAAAAAGCCCCCCGCCGCGCGCCATCAAATAGGTCAAAATCGCCATCCAGCTCAAGTGCACAACCCATGCTTCTGGGTAGACAAAGATTTGAATAACCAAGGTCATCACCAGCAAAGAGGCGGCCGCAAACCGGGTTGCCAAGCCAATAATCAACAAAATGGCAAAGCCTGTTTCCGCATAGGTTGCCATATAGGCAGCAATATCAGCGGGGATAAGTGGCAAATCATACTCATATTGAAAAAGAAAAAAGGTGGACTGTTTAAGCGTCAAAACACCTTCAACTTTAGTGCGCGCGGATTGCCAAAAAACCATCCCAATCGCAATACGCATCGCCAA
The DNA here is from genome assembly GCA_002401305.2 of Rhodobiaceae bacterium. Classification (GTDB taxonomy): domain Bacteria; phylum Pseudomonadota; class Alphaproteobacteria; order Parvibaculales; family Parvibaculaceae; genus NORP139. The sequence continues at coordinate 1,399 of NVSO02000117.1, forward strand.
TTGGTAAATCCAGGCGGGCGTTCTCTCGCTCAAAGCAATAGCCCAGGAAGCAAGTTCTCGAACAGTTCCCGCCAATGAATTAGATTGAACACTCTGGCTCATATTGATCTCCTCAATTTGCTGCGTCAGGAAGCTTAAAGTCCGAAAACAAACCGGCACCAAGAGCGGCCACCAATTCAGTTTCCAATGAATGTTCAATATCAAAATCATCGTGTGTCGCGGCACGCTCTGCGCCAACATCAAGGGCACAGCCATCGGCCAGCGCTTTCAAAAATTCAAATCCGCCCGGCGTGAGGGGCCGCTGCAACACATCGAGTTGAGGGCGAAACAGGGCAACTGCCTCCCCATTGTCCTCAAAGGCAAGACCTGCCAAATCTTCACCCGCAATAGACCTCTGCCAAAGGCTCACAATAGGGAACCGCGAGGACACCAGACGGCACGAGGGGTGAAGTGTAAATCGAAGTTCGCCGATCCGGTCCGCCGTCACATCTCCAAGCCTAGTTGGATCAAGCACAGGGGCATCCTTGGCCTTGGCAGCACCGATCCATGCCCATTCAAACCGGGCCACATCTGGCAAATAGGGCAAAGCGTGCGCAGGCTCAAACCCATCCAAAAAATCCGGAAAGGTTTCGCCAAAGCCAATCAACCCAGCTTGGCGAGGCAAATGAGTTTGTAGGAACACGCCCGCCATCGCGCTAAAAAACTCCTCGCCCACCAGCTGCTTCACAACCGGGAAATTACCCGCCAGCACATCCGCCAAACTGAGGTGCACATTGTTGCGGTACACATCTAACCGACGCTCCACAGGCATGCCATATGAGGTAAGCGACAAAGGCAGCACATACGCAGGTGCCCCCCCAATAACGCGGGCAAAACCAGCTTGAAACATTTCCAAATCGTTGTTTCCGCTGGCATTCTCAGCCCGCTGCCATGTCTTATCCATGCTGACCTCCCAGCAGAGGCGCAAACATCCCATCAGCAGCCCCGTGGGGCGATCCAATCAACGGCCCCCCGCTCAGCTCAACATCAGCAAGCGCTGCTTGTTCCTGCAATACAGCCAAGCTCGGCACATTCGTATCCCACTCAATCAGTGTGGGCACGGGCCCTGCTTGTTGCAGGTAGAACCGATACAATTGCCAAACCTCCTGGCTCACTTTACTCCCATGGTCATCAATTCGAATTTCATGACCATCGCGCACCTCAAGGGCATGCCCCGCCAAATGAATTTCCTGAACAGCCGCCACGGGGAAACGGCGTAGATAGTCCACCGCATCAAAGCCGTGATTTTGCGCCGATACATAAACATTATTGATGTCGAGCAACAGACCACACCCAGACCGAGAGGCAAGAGCGGCCAGAAACTCAGGCTCGCTCATTTCCACACCGTCAAAGGCAATATAAGTAGAAGGGTTTTCAATCAAAACTTGGCGGCCAAGCACCTCTTGCATCTCATCAACATGGGCCACCATCACGTCCAGCGCGCTTTGCGTTAAGGGCAGAGGCAGCAAATCATTGAAGTGGCTGTCTTTATAACGGCACCACGCAAGGTGCTCGGAGATCAGCCCAGGTTGATAGCGCGTTTCCAGCTCTTTCAAACGCAACAAATGCGCCCGGTCCAACGGCCCATAGGTACCAAGGGACAAGCCCACACCGTGCAGAGAAAGAGGATAAAGGTCGCGAATTTTCTCAAGGCGGTCATGCAGCATACCACCAGAATTCATATAGTTTTCAGGATGAACTTCAAACCACCCCAGCGCGGGTTGGGTGTCGAGCACATCATCCATGTGCTCTCCTTTGAGTCCGATCCCGGCACGCGCCGGGATCGGATCAAGAGCACGGAAGGATTGGTGAGGTCGGGGAAACATCAATCCACTCCTTCTTAGGCCCTTAAGGGCGCTGAATTTCAGTCAAAGAACCTTTGCCCATTGGCGTATCAATGGTGGTGCAAGTGCCTTTAGCAACCAAGGACCAAGCATTGCCTTGGTAATCTACTTTTGATGTCCCAGCACATGTTGTGCCTGCACCAGCAGCACAATCATTGGCGCCAGCTTTGGAAACACCGAAGCATTTTTCCATGTTGTCTGGCACAGCGGCCTGAGCAGTAGAGGCAATACCAGCCAATGAAACAGCTGCGGTAAGAGCGCCAGCAAGGGCAAGGGCTGTTGTAGATTTCTTCATAGTGTCGTCTCCTCAAAAAATTGGGTTCGCATTATCTCGAATAGGAACTTCTCAAGTGATGTCAGAAAAAGTCTCTGCCGGTCGCCCACTTTTCGCAGGTCATTGCAAATACTCTTTCTACAGACAAATTCTAGAAGATCAATTCGGAGGATCATTGCGTCGTCTCTGCCTGTGAAAAGACATTGCCTGATCTTCTCTTCAACTGGAAATCACGAAGCCGTGCCGAACGATCAACTCTTCGCTCACTGGTTTGTGATCGCTGTAAAACGTCCGCAAACAAAAAAAGGCCCGCAATACTGCGGGCCTTAAATCTCTATTCAACTGTGAGGTTAAGCTTAGTAACCCATTTGAGCAAAGCTCTTACCTTGTGCAACCATGTCTTCCAACAAGGCAGCAGGTTTAAAGTCAGGGCCAAGAGCTGCTTCAAACTCTTTCATTTTCGCCAAAACCTTGTCCAAACCGATAACTTGCTCGCCGTAGTGCATTGGGCCACCACGGTAAACAGGCCAGCCGTACCCATTGATCCAAACAATATCAATGTCAGATGCCCGGATCGCTTTACCTTCTTCGAGAATTTTTACACCCTCGTTGATCATTGGATAAATGCACCGCTCAAAGATTTCTTCTGAGGAAATTTCCCGACGTTTGATCTGATGTTTTTCTGAAAAGTCTTCAATGATCTTAGCAACCACTGGAGACGGTGTAGATTTACGTTTCTCATCATAGTCGTAGAAACCAGCGCTGGTTTTCTGACCACGACGATCCATTTCGCAGAGCACTTCACGAATGGTTGAGCCATTGCTCTTATCTGCCTGCCATCCAAGGTCAAGACCCGCAAGGTCTGACATCGCAAACGGACCCATTGGCAAACCGAAGTCG
>NVSO02000118.1 GCA_002401305.2 Rhodobiaceae bacterium
GAGACTGTACCAACCTGTGCGATCGGTGTCGGCGTTCCATATGCATCAACGATAACAGTATCCAAGAGAGCTGCCGATGCACGGCCAGTTCGCAGACCACCAAATTCGGTTTTCAGGGAGCTCAAGGCACCCGCCATGCGGCGTTCGATGTCCTTAAAGTCTAATTCTTGGTCTGCCATTTTTGTCTCCTCGTGCGTCACATTTTGGTGCGACATATTTAAGCGCGACATAACTATGCGCGGAATATTTCTAACATTTGACTTAGCGTCTATCAATTCTCATGCTTGCGCGTGGCTTAGTCCCCGGGTGCGAGGCCTAGGCCGCCCCTTTTGCGTCAACAATGGTACACCGACCTGTGCCTTGAAGCACCTTCTCAAACCCATCTTTTTCATGAATTGAAAACACGATAATCGGAATGTCATTTTCTCGGGCTAAGGCAATAGCCGCGGTGTCCATTACTTTTAGATCCTTGGTTAGAACTTCCATGAAGCTAATTTTCTCATAGCGCTGCGCTGAGGGGTCCAGCTTTGGATCTGCAGTATAGATCCCATCCACTTGTGTGCCCTTCATTAGGGCATCACATGCCATTTCATTGGCCCGCAATGCTGCTGCGGTATCTGTTGTGAAAAACGGATTGCCGGTGCCCGCTGCAAAAATCACCACGCGTCCTTTTTCCATATGACGCACAGCCTTCCGGCGAATGTAGGGCTCACAGACATTCATCATGGGAATGGCCGACATCACCCGTGTTGGCACATTCAAGCGCTCTAACGAATTTTGCATCGCGAGCGCATTCATGACTGTGGCCAGCATGCCCATATAGTCGGCACTTGAGCGGTCCATACCCGCAGCCGCACCGGACAAACCTCGGAAGATATTGCCGCCACCAATCACCAAACAAACTTCAGTGCCCAACTTCATGGCGTTTTGGACTTGCCTGGCGATTTGGTCAACCGTGCCGACATCAATGCCGTATTGGCCGTCGCCCATCAAAGCTTCACCAGATACTTTTAGGAGCACTCGATCGTATTTCGGCTTCTCAGACATGCGGCTCGTTCCCTCTGGCTGGTCGTGCATTTGGTCTCGTTGACCAAGTCGACCCTTGTCATTCAAATTTGGCGACTTTGGTTCCTCCCCAAAGCAGGTCTCGTTCCAAAGCATCTTAGGTAATGATCAGTATAGATGGGCGCGACGACGAGACTGGACTTAATCAGACGCGCCGATAACTAGATACGCAGGTCCAGATGCATTGACAAAGATCACACCAGCACCTTCTCGCTGACCCTGATGGGACTTTAGGGTAAAAAGCTTGCAGATACACCAAGGGCGCTTCAGACCCTCGCGCACTGCGAATCTCTGTAAGCGCCCTCGACAATAGCGCTCGAATGGAGCGCTGGCGATAGTTGAGTTGACTTAGCCTTGTACGGCTGCTGCAACTTCCGCTGCAAAGTCAGTTTCTTCTTTTGCAATGCCTTCACCCAGAGCAAAGCGGACAAAACCAGCCACTTTGATTGGTGCGCCAACGTCGCTTTCGCGAAGTTTAACGGCTTTTTCAACGGTGTTCTCGCCGTCGATTACGAAGGTTTGAGATAAAAGAACAACTTCTTGGTAGAACTTGCGAATACGACCATCAATCATTTTTTCAATGATGTTGTCAGGCTTGCCAGATTCCTTGGCTTCCGCAGTAAGCACAGCGCGTTCGCGCTCTACAACTGCCGGGTCCAATTCTTCTGGGCTACAGGCTAACGGGTTGATCGCTGCAACGTGCATGGCGATTTGACGGCCAAGCTCGGACAGTTTCGCTGTATCGCCTTCAGATTCCAACGCAACCAGTACGCCGATTTTCCCAAGACCTGGAACGATTTGGTTATGGACGTAAGAAACGACCACACCCTTGTCGACACTCAATGCAGCTGAACGACGCACATTCATGTTTTCGCCAATTTTGGAAACCATGGCAGTCACGTGATCAACAACAGATTTATCCGCACCGGGATAAGGAGCTGCAGTCAAAGCATCAAAATCGCCATCAACGCTCAAAGCGAGGGATGTGATGTCAGACACCATTCCTTGGAAGACGTCATTACGCGCAACGAAGTCTGTCTCAGAATTGACTTCTACCATTGCGCCTTTAGTGCCTTCAGCGGTGGAGCCCACAAGACCTTCAGCAGCAACACGGCCCGATTTTTTAGCCGCTTTGGCCAGACCTTTTGTCCGCAACCAATCAATGGCTGCGTCCATGCTACCGTCTGTTTCTGTCAACGCCGATTTGCAATCCATCATGCCTGCGCCGGTCGCTACGCGGAGTTCTTTAACTTTAGCAGCGGTGATTTCAGCCATCGCACTATTCTCCGTATCTATCACAAAGGGCATATCAGCCCTGTTTCATGTGAAGAGAGTGTGACTCTCAAACTATTAAATTAATCAACTCAGCTTGCTTAAGCTTTTGTTGCTGGTGTTTCTTCAGCAGGCGCTTCTACGGCAGGTGTTTCTGCTGCAGGTGCTTCTACGACAGCAACTTCTTCCACTGGCAATTCTTCTGCAAGTGGCTCAATTGCGTCACCGAGATCAATGCCAGCATCGCCTTGGCTCTGAGAAATGCCTTCGATAACCGCTTTAGACAACAGATCGCAGTACAGGGTGATGGCGCGTGCTGCGTCATCATTGCCGGGCACTGGGTATGTGATGCCATCTGGGTTTGAGTTGGAATCGATGATGCCAACGATTGGAATGCCGAGTTTTTTGGCTTCCTGAATGGCAATGATTTCTTTGTTGGTGTCAATCACAACCATCAGGTCGGGAATACCACCCATGTCTTTAATGCCGCCAATTGCGTTGGTCAGCTTGTTCTTCTCACGGGTGAGATTGAGCAATTCTTTCTTGGTCAGGCCGCTAGCCTCACCAGCGAAAAGCTCTTCCAAGTGGCGCAAACGCTTGATGGAATGAGAAATTGTTTTCCAGTTGGTGAGCGTGCCGCCCAACCAGCGCTGGTTGATGTAGTACTGAGCGCAGTTTTCAGCAGTTTCAGCAACGATGCTAGAAGCCTGACGCTTCGTACCAACGAAGAGAACACGGCCGCCTGATGCAACAACATCGCGGGTAACAACCAGCGCTTGGTGCAACAATGGAACGGTTTGTGCCAAATCAATGATGTGGATGCCGTTACGAGAACCAAAAAGGAATTTCTCCATTTTCGGGTTCCAACGGTGGGTCTGGTGACCAAAGTGGATGCCTGCTTCGAGAAGCTGACGCATGCTATAATCTGGAAGTGCCATTACGCTCTTCTCCTTATTCCGGTTATACCTCCGCAGGGGTGTGGTCTCTCACATGAGAAACACCGGAAGCGACAAGATCTATGAGGGTCCAAAAGACCTGATCAAGCCGCATCCCTGCGTGTGTGATGAGGCGGGTTTTAGGCGCTGACCGGGGGAAAAGCAAGGCAAAACCGGACGAATGTGGGCAATACCCGCAGGTTTCTGGGTAAAATCGGCTTTTACACCTTCCATGGGCCCCTAAAACCAGTTTCAGGGACCTTTTGAGCCCAAATCGCCCCCACTAAAGCTCTTGGACTTCGACCACGCCGGGCACTGATTTGAGGGCGCTGCGGATTTGAGGGGTGATTTGATATCCGCCCGCCAAACTCATTTCCACCTCTTTGCCGTTCGACAGGACAATCAAGGAAACAATGCCCCGGCCTTTTTTCTCAAGGCGAGATTTGATGGTTGGCAAAGGGTCGGTGTTTTCGATGAAGATGCGCAACCCAGCAGCCGCGTCAGCTGCCACAGAAGTGACGGATTGGACCGACACAACACGCAGGCGCACCTCTTCTTCTTTGCGGTCTAGCTCCACCCCGATCACAACAGCTTGACCTGCTTGCAGCAATTCATCGGAGGCGGTGAGGGTTTCTGAAAAGACAATCGCGTCGAATTCGCCGTCTTGGTCGGTGAACGTCACGAAGGAATATTGATTGCCGCGCGCAGAGCGTCGATCACGGCGTAGCTTCACAAGGCCTGCGATACGCTCGGCCTGGTTCCCACGGCGCACGGCTTCTTGGTAGGACAGCACGCCGGAGCGTTTCAACGAGGACTGGTAATCATCCAAGGGGTGACCAGAGAGATAGAAACCGATGGCCCCGAACTCTTCAGTCAAGCGCTCCATCGCACTCCATGCATCTGCTGGGGTCAGCGCTGGATTGCTAAGGCCTTCTGCTTCGCCCATGCCCCCGAACAGGCTGTTTTGATTGCTTTCACGCTCGGATGCCGCCTGAGATGCGAGGCCTTGGAGCAAATCAACAGAGGCGAGCATCTGCGCGCGCTGAGGGTTAAGGCTGTCTAGCGCCCCTGCCCGAATGAGGTTTTCCATCGCCCGCTTATTGAGCAAGCGCGGGTTCATGCGCCTTGCAAAATCATAAACATCTTGATACGGACCATTATCCTCGCGCTCATTGACAATGTAATCCATTGCCGCTGAACCCACATTTTTA
>NVSO02000119.1 GCA_002401305.2 Rhodobiaceae bacterium
TGACGTTGATTGCGACGATTACCGGCCTCTACTTGTTGAATAGAAGAACGAAGGCCAGCGACAAACAAGCACAGCTTGCAGAAGAAGGTTTGGACATTGACCGTTTCCGCAAAGGGAGCGAAATGTTGGCAGGCAAGCATCCTTCCATAAGGCAGGCTGGCATCGTTGCCTTGAAGCATTTGGCGTTGTCGCGCCCGAAAGAATACGGATCGCTGGTGTTGGATTCTCTTGCTCATTTTCTGAAAAGGCCGGATGCAGAACCTGCAGATTCTGAAGGTATGGAAATATAGAAGACCGGAATAGGAATGTCCGGGTCAGCTTCTTTAGGAATCGCGACATAGGAAATGATGCCGGAGACGACCATCATCAGCATAATTGTCATGACAGTCCGGGTGCGCGCTAACGCTGAATCAATTAGACCATTCACAGTTTTGCCTCCGCTGTCGGCTCATAAGTCACGTTTACTTCTTGACCGGTGGTTACAAACTCTTGCCCCGTGGTGATGATGGTAACCTGATTAGTCAGGCCTCCCACCCAAATGCCGGCCGCGCCGTCATCAAGAATAGTGACTGCTTCAAACTGAACTTCTTTTTCACTGTTGAGTGTACGCACCCCAACAACCCCATCATCACTGAGAGTGAGGACAGATGGGGGAATTAGGTGGGCCATGACTTTACGAGAAGGAACCGAGATTTGGGCTGTGACGCCATCACGCAATTTATGCTCTTCATTGGGCACTTCAAGTTCAATGCGGAAGGTGCGGGTCGCTTCATTGGCGGATCTTCCTACAAATCGGATCTTGCCGTGGACAACTTCACCGGTGACCAAAATCGCTGTGCCGGGATCTCCTATGTGGAAAGCACTGACTTCAATTTCTGATACCTGACCGACAACTAAGAAGGGGTCTAGGTCGATGAGCATAGCGCATGCATCTCCGACCTTCATGTAATCGCCAGCTTCCACCAACCGGGCTTCATAGATGCCATCAAAAGGAGCTGTTACGCGCGTATTGGCCAGTTCAACCTCACGTTGCTTCACCTGCGCGCGGGCCGCATCATAGGCCGCACGGGCTGAGGCTACTTTGGTTTCAGAACGGTGGCCCTTGGCCGCAAGCTTCTGGGAGGCATCAAATTCTAACCAACGTTGACGCATCAACGCTTCAGCTTCGGCCATCCGTGCATCGCGGGCATTGAGAGAAAGTTCGCACAATACGTCGCCTTCTTTGACGCTACTGCCTTTTTCAAAAGGCGTGCGAACCACAGCACCGGCAGCTTCAGTTCGAACCTGTACTTTGCGAACCGCTTCTGTACGTCCTCGGATCAACACTTCAGTCGTTTTGGTTTTGGCAGTAAATACTTTAGCCCGCACATGAGGGAGCGAAGAGCTGACGGTTGTGTGAGCCGCAACCGTTTCTGCATTCTCGACCTCGGAGGTGCCAAACTGACCAGAAATAACCCACGCGATCACCAAGATTGTGATCACGGAGGCAAATAAATATGACTTTTTCAAAACCATTGTACTGCCAATACTGTAGTGGGCGAGCATCTGGGATGCTCATCCCGGTATCCCCTGATATTTAATTATCCAACCGCTTCACAGGGCGTGCTGAGGCACGCACCGGTTTCGCATCCAAGGGCTTCGATGCGAAGGCGGTTCTCTTCCAAGAACTCAATCATACTAAGGGTGACATGGGCGCCAAATTCTTTGACTAGGTCGCTGCTGGGCGTGTTTGGCACGATTCCCTCAGCTTCTATCCGATTATGTTCTTCTTTAAGCTCTTTCAACTTATTGTCCAATATTTCGCTGACGCGCAAAGTGGGCATTTGGTTGGCAAAAATGAGACAAAAGAGAAAGTCTGAGCGGTATTTATCAGCTTGAATTGGCTGAGATAGGGCCTCTTGGAAAGCAGCCCGTCCCAAATCAGTAAGAGAGTAGACCTTCTTGTCAGGTCTGCCTTCTTGGGAGTGGGCCTGACAAGTAAGCAAACCGTCGTCTGTAAGTTTGGTGAGGGCGGGATAGATGGAGCCAAAGCTCGCCTCAGAGAAGTGTGAAAACACACCATCTTCAAACAGCTTCTTTATTTCATATCCCGATGCATCTCCCAAGGCGAGGGCGCCGAGACAGAGTGTTCTTACATGCATGTTCACACCGACCTGTAACCAATGATGAGGTTTGCGGGCAGAGCGCCCACAAATTCAATTCAACGGTTGAAATAAGGGCCCATATGGAAAAGGGGGGGTATATCGGCCCGATAGGGGTATATATAGGTCTGATATAGAATATGCCAAGGGGTAAAGTGACGCGGGAGCCAAAAGCGTCACTTTCAGAGGCTGAGTTTCCCTGTGGAAGGTCCTCATGGGCTGCATGCGCCGCGCCCATTTTGGGAAGGTGGGTGTTCTTAATGCTTTAGCGGCACCTACACTGACACTGACATTGAGTCGCTCAGTGCACGGGCAGGCCCCTTACGCATCATTGCATGGCACCTAATAAGCCGGAGGCGGCCAGACTTCATGGCATTCACGCGCGCTTGCCAAAGCTTACCTTCATCCATCAGCATATCCACCATAGGGGCCGCTAATTTTCCATCTTTGGCGGCACCCAAAAGATTGCGCCATCCGTTCTCAATAATTTCGATATATCCATCGGTGATGTCTTCAAAAACTCGAACTTCATATTTCAAGTCGGCGAGCAATTCCCGGTACTCCTCCATCGTGGAGGGCGTGGGTTTGAAAGGCTCCGCGGCACGCCAATCAGCCAGCGTATCATCCTCACGGTTTCGGTTTGCAAGGAAAAGTCGGTGAAAAGAATGGATGCATTATTCTTCAGTGACAGGGCGACATTCTCAAATGCTGCTTTTTTGTCGGTCAACGAGAAGAAAAGCTCTCGCGCGATAATGGCATCATACTTATCTTCTTTCAGATCCATAGAATTGGGGTCTGCCTGCACAATCGGTGCTAGCCCATCTAGATCCAAATCAATGGATAAGTCATTGGCAATATCTGAGAGGTCTTGGTCACGCTCATGAGCGTCCAACCAGAGTTTGAATTTCTTTGCAAGAAAACGCGGCCCCCCACCGAGCCCCGCATTGAGGTCAATAACTGTGTGTTCTGGCTTGAGTAAGAGCGGTTTGACCAAATCCATGACATATTTGTCGCCCCCAGGGAGGGAATGCCCCGTGCCCCATGCCATTTGCACGACTTCAACGCGAGCATCATTCCAATGAATGCTTGGGTCATTATAAGGGTCAACTGCGGCAACTTCGATGGTGAGGCGGTCAATAGGTTTTGCATCTTTTGCGTTGCGGCGACGAACAACCTCCACATCGACACCTTCCCACCAAGCTTGCATGCGCACCCAGAGTTGCGCGTATCCATCTGAGCTTGTTTGGACTTCTGCCTTAGGTGCCTTAGGTGCTGCGGGTGCTTTGACAACGGCAGCGGCCTCTCTCTTTGCCACAGCAGCCTGACCACGAGCAGATTTCTTGGAGTTTTTATCGGGTGCTTTAAGGCGTTTGTCGGGCCGGTTATGCAAAAAGGTACCCAGCGCTTGGGTATGGTCTTCCGACAGCTTCCTCATACGGCGAAAGCGGTCAATGGCTTCAGGCGTCATGCCATCCAAACCAGCTTGGAAGTCTCGGACGGAAATTTTTTTAAGGTCAACGGTCCCAAGGGACGTTAAATTTACCGTAGATGTCATCTTAGAAGTCCTGTTGAAACGACATGCGCCAGCCAGCATTTTCGAAATTAGCTGATCAGACCATTGCCGATACGCAAGCCTACTTTCAGAGGCTTGGTGAGAACGTTAGTCTAAGATAGTTAAAATTGAGTTGTTGGAGAATCGGTTAGCCCTATAGGTTTAGTTCGTAAACGCTTGATAAACATCGGGTTTCAGTTTTAAGGTGAATTGAACCAGTGCTTAATGCAATATACAAAAGTCCTCTGAGGGAGGCACGCGAGTGGGGCGTTTGCTGGCGGAAATGAGATGATCTTGGCGCGCTTATGGTGCGCATAGGGTGTGAGGGAGTAAGCCTGTATGTGGGTGAGTAGTGGGGTGCTTCGTTTCCCTAAGGTCGTAATTTTTGTAACAGTGCTAGCGTCTCTTATATTAGCAGTTGGCGTTTTTCGTATTGGGTTGTCGTCAGATACACGGGTGTACTTCTCAGAAGACAACCAATATTTGGGAACCTTACGAGCGTTTGAACGAAAATTTTCTCATAATAACAATGTTCTATTTGTTGTAACGGCAACACAGGGCAGCGTTCTGACCGCCCAAAACCTTGCGATTGTACGCGAGCTGGAGCAGCGAGCGTGGAAGCTTCCTTATTCCACTCAAGTGCAATCAATCACCAATTTCCCCCACATTGCCAATGAGCCGGATGAAGAAACGGGCGAGCTGATTTTCACTGTGCGTGAGTTACTTGACCCGACCAAGCCGTTAAATGAGGCGACCGCGCGGGCCTTGGCCGAGGTCGCGCGCCATGATCGTCTTATTCAATATCGATTGCTTTCGCAGGACGAACGCACGACAGCGCTCAATGTGAATTTCAATTTACCGCATGAAGCGTCAAAGGAAGTGCGTGCCATCAGGTCCGCGGCTCGTTTGTTGGCAGAGCAAATGAGGACTGAGTTTCCAGAAGTGGAAATTCGTTTGACCGGAAACGTGATGTTGATGGGGGTTTTCTTCGAAGCTGCCAGAAGTGATATGTTTCTACTCATTCCACTCACTTTAGTGGCTGCTGGCATCATGCTGATGATTTTCCTGCGTTCTTATGCGGCAGTCTTTGCAATGCTAGCTTTAGTAGGGCTTGCTGCAGCAGCGGCGATGGGAGTGTCTACTTGGTTTGCACGCATCATCAATCCATCCTCGGTTGCCGCCCCTGTCATCATCATGACGATAGCCATGGCTTCTTCTATTCACGTCGTCATTGCCACCATGCAGAACCTGAAGAGCGGCCTGCCGAAACGCGAGGCAGTATTAAATGCTGTTAGGGGGAACTTTTATGCGATCGGTCTGACAAGCCTCACCACAATCATTGGATTCTTGTCAATGAACTATGCGGATGCACCCCCTTTCCGTTATTTGGGAAACGTGGTTTCGCTTGGTATCGCGTTTAATTTCATTCTGACGTTCACACTGTTGCCCGCACTGTTGTTTTTAGTGCCCGTACGGGCAGGCATGGCGGGTTCAGGTGCCCAAATGGCCAAATTGGGACGCCTCATTTCTAAGATGCGATGGCTTTCTCTTTTTGTAGTCCTTGGTGGTGGTGCAATAGCCAGTGCAGGACTGGCTCATATCCGCCTCGACGACGACTTCATGCGGTATTTTGATGATCGTTTTGAGTATCGACGGGCATCGGATTATACCGAAAAACACCTCACAGGCCTTAATGTCATTGAATTTGAAGTGCGAGCAAATCGCGATGGGGGGGTCTATGAGCCCGACTATCAAAATCGACTTGCAAAATTCGCCGATTATCTGAGCGCTCAAAATGGGGTGGTGAGCGTTATCGATATAAGTGAACTGACCCGCCGGATTCACAAAACCATGTTGGCGTCGGACGGCGAGACAGTGAGCGCAGGTGCTGCCATTCCTGAAAATGGCGATTTGATTTCGCAATATTTTCTTGTCTATGAAATGTCGTTGCCATACGGGGCCGAGATAACAGATCGAATAAATGTATCGCGTTCAGCCTCTCGGGTGACAGCGATTATGCGGGGGCTGACATCTGGCAAAATCCGAGCTCTCAAAGAACAAGCAGATGCCTATCTGGCGATAAACTTTCCAGAGGCGGAGCAAGCTGGCGGAATTAGCATAAATGTATTGTTCGCTTATATGTCGACGGTGAACATTCAACAGATGCTCCAAAGTACAATCGTGTCTCTATTGGTCATCTCCCTGTTGATCGCCTTGTCGTTACGCAGTGTTGGTTTAGGTGTGCTCAGTTTTGTGACCAACCTATTCCCAATTGCTATCGGCTTTGGGATTTGGGGCTATTGGTTCCAGGGTATCGGGGTGAGTGCTGCCGTCATCACAGCGATGACCATCGGGATTGTCGTGGATGATACGATCCACTTTCTCGTCAAGTATCGAGCGAAGAGACGTTCAGGCCTCGATCCGAGCGAATCAATTCAAGAGGTTTTCCGAACAGTTGGCGTGGCAATGGTCGTAACGACGGTATCTTTGGTCGTGGGCTTTTCGATTTTGTCATTTTCGGGCTTTGAAGTGAATTGGAATTTGGGAGTTCAAGCAGCCGTGATTATTTCAGCAGCGTTGCTCGTTGATTGGTTGTTGATGCCACCGATACTTCACCTTGCTGAAAAGACAGGCTTAATTTCCTTCACTGCAAGTAAATAAAAGGGACTAGCTCCTATATATTTACGGTTGTTTTCAGCCGAAAATTAACCCTAATTTGAATTAGGGAATGATTAACCTTTGCATCTGGTTAAGAAATTTGATGCTGTAGGGCACGGGGTAAAATGGTGAGATCACGTATGGGCCGATCGACACCAGTAATTATTAGTAAATGAGAGAGCAAATGCGCACTTACGAAGAGCTAACTGGAGCTGACGGGAAGAAGATATTTTTTAGGGCGGAACGTTTTCGTCCCTCAGATATTTTTTCATCGCACCAACCAAAGATTGATTTGGGGGGCGAGGTTGCAGTCCTCAAAAATCTGTCTATGACCGGACTTGCAGTTCAATGTGCTGAAGATTCCTCTTGGCAGGATAAATTGGATACAGAAATTCCAGTAAAATTTCTTGTTGGATCAGATGAGATTTATGCGGGTGCTGGCAAGATTCGACGCTCAGAGATGACTGGCTTGCGCACAACTGTAGCCATTGAATTGACCACAGGATATCTCGACTTCGCCGAAATTCAGAAGCAGCACGAATATTCGGTTTTGCGTCAGACCCTCGATGACCCCTTCTTTGGGGAAACACACGATGTGTCGCCGGAATTCAAGACGCTTTCAGGCGAAATTATAAACCTGTTCCGATCTTACAAAGATGTTTTGGAGAAGTTTGAAGGCAATTTGGCTCTCGAAGGTTCAGAGCGAGAAGCCGTGCTCCTCGAGGCCCTAAAAATTTGCGAAGACCGTATTGTTCCTCAATGGAAAGAGCTTTGGTATCGCGGCAGTGATATCCTCTGGCCCATTATGGAGGACCCGGAGAAAGTAGCTGCCCACAAAGCCTATACTGAGCGGGTGCTGACACCTGAGTTTATGGGTGGTCCTGTCATGCGGCGGTGTTACGAGAAGCCTCTAGGCTATCCTGGTGACTATCAGATCATGAACTACGTTTATAAATGGGAACGGATTGGCAATTCCCTTTATGAAAAGCTATTGCACCGCATCGGCCTTGTAACGGGAGAATGCGTTGGGACCCGTCTCCGCATGGCTCAGGCCTTCTTGCGAGAACACATTGAACAATCAGCTGCAACAGCAGGCGATGAAGTTCTCAACATCACCAACCTAGGGTGTGGCTCAGCTTATGAGGTCGCCGATTACCTCAAAATTGACGAGCTGCCGCGGGCTGTGCAATTCACGCTCATTGATCAAGATCATGATGCGCTGAGTTATGCCTACAACCACGCTCACCGGGAAGTTATACGCCATGGCGGTAAAGCCCGCGTGAGGTGCCTACAGGCTTCCTTCGCTGAGCTTTTAAAAGCCGGCAAGCTATTCAACACCATGAAGCCGCAAGACATTATCTATAGCTTGGGTCTTTATGATTATCTGTCCGCAAAGCGCGCCAAAGCCCTTACTCATGATCTGTATGAGCAAGTGAAACCGGGGGGACATTTAATCCTCGCGAACGTGAAGACAGGCCGTGAAGCTTGCATGTGGCCACTTGAGTTCGTGACAGACTGGAGCTTGGTGTATCGCACGGAGCAAGACATGTGGGATATGGTCGACGGTCTGGATTGCGAACGCATTTCGATGGAAGAAGATTCGACCAAATGTGTTTGGGTGATGGTTGTGCGTAAGCCAGTCTAGCTGGAATCCGCAAGTCCATAATGAAAACGGAAAACGACTCCACTGCGTTGAGGCTTATGTAGCCCACAATGCGCTGGGGTCGTTTTTGTCTTGAACAAACCGACTGCTTGGGAAGGTGACAACCGCCGTCGTGCCATCACCAACAGCACTTTTTAGCTCTACTTGACCGCCATGAAGGCTCATAATTTTTTTCACCAAAGGCAAGCCTAAGCCCGTGCCTTGGTGCGTTCTGCTCAGCGCGTTTTCCACTTGGACGAAGGGCTCGAAAATACGCGCGATATCTTCCGTCGCAATGCCAATGCCGCTGTCAATGATGCGGAGTTCCAAGTCACCATCTTTGGACAAGGCAAGCTCTACCTTCACCAGTCCATTTTCCGGTGTGAATTTAAGCGCATTTGAGGTCAGGTTAATGACGACCTGATTGAACAAGCGAGGGTCAGCGATAAGCCACGGAATTTCATCAAGGACGCGGAAAGACAGTCGTACTTTCAATTCAGCCGCACGCTGTCTAAACATTCTCATCGTTGCATTCAGCGTCTCAACTGGGTCCACGGCCTGTTCGTCCAGCTGCAATTTTCCAGCTTCGGCTTTGGAGAGATCCAGAATGTCATTGATGATGCTCAACAAGTGCTGCCCACTGGTGCGGATATCACCTGCATAGTCAGGGTATTTTCTCTGCTCAATAGCGCCAAACATCTCATTGGCGATAATATCTGAGAAGCCGATAATGGCATTAAGCGGTGTGCGCAACTCATGACTCATAATCGCCAAGAAGTCATTTTTGGCGCGGTTTGCCGCCTCTGATGTTTCCAATAGGGCTTCGGAGCGTTTCTGTTCAGCCTTGAGACGCTCTTTGTCAACAAAACTTGCTCGTAACTGTTGTTCTTGCACATAGTTGATGAACACATTGGTGCCAATGGCAAAGCCCAGAAATGCACCGTTGTTGATCAACATATCAACGGGTATTGGGTTGATGTACACGACGGTGACAGCGTATGCGATAGCCGTAGCGAACGAAACGAGAGTGGAAAGCAGGTAATTGAGTCGCCATAAACTGCAGCTGTACGCGATGATGATGACCAGGCCACCGTAATAGAGATGGTTTCCCGGCGCGTCAGCCAACGCAATCATGCCAATGACACCAAAGCTTGGAATGGCCATCGAGAAAGACAGCCATGTTTGATGTCTATAGTTGAACCACGGAGCGTAAGAAATCGCAGCAAGCCCAAGCAGGAGGGGCGCGCAGATAGCTAAACGTATAAACCATGCTTCGTAGAGAATTTCGGGGACGATAAAGATATCGAGCACGCCGAACAGTGAGAAAATCAGAGCGCCGCCGGCAATCGAGAAACGAGTGAGGCCGATTTGCTTGGTGTAGTTTTCCTCTGCAAATCGATCTTCGAGTGTGCGGTCGCGGAATTTTAGGGAAATTGGATCGAAATGATAGTCGCGACTCTTGGCTTCGGTCGGGGCTGGCTTCCCTTTTGTGGAATAGGGGGTGCCATCTCGATCCGAGCTGCCGCTATCAGCGGTTGTTTGTTTTACATGACTTTGAAAGTCCTGCGCCATCAGATGAAGGGGCCCGCTCGTTAATTTGGTTCTATTATTTCTAACTTAAAAACCTATAACACTGTGTTAAAACGCGCGTGTTATCTGGTTCGGGTTGACAGATTTCTTGAGCAATAGCTTAACCCAAAGGTTAACATCTCAAGTAAAACGTGAGGCTGATCAAGCCGGACGGGTTAACACCGCATACCAGCAGTAATCTTTGTAAAGAGAATGATAAGAAACGTCTGCATGTTCTCTTGTTGCAAGGGCCGAAAGTGCGTGTGGTAAATCAGCGCGCGGCGAGACGTGAAAGAGGCCCAGCCACCTGGAGAGAATGGCGCGGAACCATTTTGGCAAGCCCTGTTGCATACCAAAATCGATGATATGGAGCTTGCCCCCAGGCTTCAGTAAGGCGAATGCCTCGTGTAGGGCCTGCTCCCAAGGGGGGATCATTGAAAGCGTATAGGACATAAAGATCGCATCGAATTCAGTGCGCTGGAACAGGGGGAACGTATCGAGGGCTGCGGCATCTCCCTGGCCAAAGTGGCATCGGTTTCCCAGCGGTGTGCGAGAGGCATTGTATGTGGCGGTAGCGAGCATTTCTTGGGAAATGTCTATTCCGTAAAATTGAGTGCCGGGAAAAAGGTGACTAGCCTTCAAGAGGTTGCGACCCGTTCCGCAGCCAACTTCTAAGATGTTGTCGTTTGGCCCCGCATTCAGCTGCTCAATCAAATGATCGCGCCCGAGCAAGTAGAATTTGCGGGTGAAGTCGTAGACATAACGTTGGTGTCTATAAACGTCGTCCATCAAACCTTGATGGTCGCCGAGATCTTGATGTTCACAGAAACGGGGAGGGCGCACAGATGTCATGTCGTCGCCCCTTTGAGGCTATAGAGATGAAAGCCGCCATAGATGGAGGATCTGTCTTTCGCGCCAAATTCCAGCGAGTCTTTCTGGTGATAATGCCATTGATCTAGGATGTCGGGATCAACGCGTCCGGGTAATAAATCTTCTGGTGCCGCAGTGCGGAAGATAACACGGGCACCTATCCGAGCCGTGCGGGTAATTTCCTGCCA
>NVSO02000012.1 GCA_002401305.2 Rhodobiaceae bacterium
CAACCGACACAAAGGCAAGATTATGAGCACGGACAGCGTAAAACTTGGCGGAAAAACCCTTGAGCGGGGCGACTTGGTCACCGTTTTTGGCGGCACAGGCTTTTTGGGCCGTTACGTTGTGGCCTCGCTGGCAAGCAAAGGCTACCGGGTTCGTGTTGCAGTGCGTCGCACCAATGTGGCCCATGATTTGTCCCCGATGGGCGATCCGGGACAAATTCATCCGGTGCAAGTTAACATTCGCCACAAAAAATCCTGCCAGGCAGCGCTGCACGGCGCATCCGCTGTCATCAATTTGATCGGCATATTGTCTGAAAGCGGCGTGCAAACATTCGACGGTGTGCACGGTGTGGGACCTGCCCGCTTGGCGGCATTGGCCGCAGAGCAAGGCATCACAAACTTTATCCATGTATCTGCCATCGGTGCAGACGAGGACAGCACTTCAGCTTATGGCCGCTCCAAAGCGCTCGGCGAGAAGGGTGTTCTCAAAGCACTGCCAACGGCCACAATCGTGCGCCCATCCATTGTGTTTGGCCCGGAAGATGATTTCTTCAACCGCTTTGCTGACATGTCGCGCCTGTCGCCTGCGTTGCCGTTGATTGGTGGCGGACAAACCAAGTTCCAGCCCGTCTATGTCAAAGACGTTGCCGATGCATTGGCAACCTTGGTGGAAAGCCAAGGCGCACAAGGCACTGTGTACGAGCTGGGCGGCCCAGAGGTTGAAACCTTTGAAGGGCTTTTGAAATTGATGCTGGAGATCATTGAGCGCTCTCGCGTTCTGGTGCCCATTCCATTCGGCATCGCGACCTTGATTGCTAAATCAACCCAGTTTCTACCCGGCGCACCGATCACAGTCGATCAGATCGAAATGCTCAAATCCGACAATGTGGTGAGCGAAGCTGCTCAGGCCGAAGGCCGTACATTGGAAGGTCTCGGCATCAAGGCCAAAGCGCCTGACGTTGTGTTGCCAACCTATTTGGTGCGCTTCCGCAAAACCGGTGAGTTCCCAGAGCCAGAAATCGTTTAGGCGAAAGCTCGCTGGCCTTTGGAATTGAAGACGGGGAAACGTGCCAATCATTTTTCCCCGTTTTGTATTCAAAGGCGGTGGCACGTCTCAGCTCCAATAAACCCACACCAGCAAGCCGAGACCTAAGACAACCCGGTAGATCACAAAGGGCATCATGCTCATGCTTTCCAGCATTTTCATGAACACGGCAATGGCGCCAAAGGCTGTGACACACGACAAGACCGCCGCAATCACCATGTCCGTGCCAAGCTCCATGTTCCCCGCTTCAACAACCTTGAGCGTGCTGGCAAGTCCTGCCCCCAAAATAACCGGAATGGACAGCAGCAGGGAGAACCGCGCCGCGTCTTGACGCTCGTAGCCAAGCCAACGGGCCATAGTGATGGTGGAGCCCGACCGACTGGCCCCAGGGATAAGGGCAAACATTTGAGCCACCCCAATTGCCAGCGCTTGGCCCCACGTCATGTCGCCAATCTTTTTGTCCGTCGCGCCGGTTTTATCGGCCCACCATAAAAGCCCCGCAAAAATCAAATTCCCCCACGCGACAATTTCAGCGGTGCGCAGCACATCAATGGCACCGGACTGTAGCAGCGCATACCCCACAACAACCGCAGGTATGGTGGCCAAGACAATGTAGAGCGCCAGTCGGCCATCCGAGGTCACCTCACCTTTAAGTAACGCCAGTCCGCCCAAAATCAACCGCCATACCTCGTGGCGAAAATAGGCGACAACCGCCACCAGCGTGCCCGCATGCACAGCCACATCCATCAGCACCCCTTGGTCCGCCCAATCGGTGAGCTCATGGAGTAAATTCAAATGGCCAGAAGAGCTGATGGGAAGAAATTCTGTAATACCCTGAATGAGGGCCAAGATAATAAGCTGTTCGATCGACATAAAAGCGTCCGTTGCGGGAAAGGGAGTGGCATAGTGGCAGTCTGCCCGCGGATGCGCAAGCCGGGGCAAGGTCGGAGTAGGGGGCAGAAGGCCCGCCATCTTCATCCAGAAACTATGCTAGGCTTATGCGACATCATGATGAGAGCCTGCATTTATTTTGAGGCGGTTAGGAGGCCGTATGAATATCGGCGAAGTATCACGGCGCACCGGCATGCCGTCCAAGACCATTCGGTATTATGAAGAAATTGAGCTTGTGTCGCCCCCGGCGCGCGGTGACAATGGATACCGTCAGTATACGGATAAAAATGTTAACACGCTTGATTTTGTCTCTCGCGCCCGCTCCCTTGGCTTCACCGTGGAGGAATGCCGAAATTTGCTGGCCCTCTATGAGGATCGCGAACGAGCCAGTGCAGACGTGCGCGCCATTGCTCTCACTCACATTGATCACATTGATGGTAAGCTGAAAGAGCTCGCCGCCATGCGCGCAACCTTGTCTACCTTGGTGGCCAAGTGTAATGGCGACGACCGTCCGGATTGCCCAATTTTGGAAGAGCTCGCAGCCCTCAAATAGGTTTACCCAAACCCCGGCTCCCCAACCATGAAGCTCCCCCAAACAAATAAGTGAAATAATCGCAATGCCTCTGTTGCCACGCCTTCCATTGCAGTAGGGTCACCCCATGCGCACACTCTACCACCAACCACTATGCCCCGTTTCCCGGAAAGTCCGTCTGGTCTTGGCTGAAAAGCAGCTGGACGTGTCCACTGTTGAGGAAAACGAAGGGGAGCGCCGGGATGAATTCCTGGCTCTCAATCCATCAGGCTGCGTTCCCGTGTTGGTAGAGGAAGATGGCACGACCATTTGCGGGGCAGGGCCCATCGTCGAATATCTTGAGGATGCCTATCCTGATGTTGCCCTTTTGCCCGGCACACCTGCTTACCGCGCTGAAACCCGCCGGTTGGTGGAGTGGTTTGACGATAAATTTGCGCAGGAAGTCAGCACCGCACTGGTCTATGAGAAGATCACCAAACGGTCGTTGAGCGCCTCATATGGCGGCGGCGCGCCCGATATGGCCATTGTACGCACCACATTGCACAACATTCGCTACCACCTAGATTACATCTGTTACCTCATGGAAAGCCGCTCGTGGTTGGCCGGAGACGCCCTGAGTTTGGCCGACTTTACCGCTGCGGCGCATCTGTCTTGTCTAGACTATGTGGGGGATGTACCCTGGTCACAATATCCAGACGCCAAGGATTGGTACGTGCGACTGAAATCGCGGCCTTCCTTTCGCGGTCTGCTCGCCGATCATATTCCCGGCATGCCACCGCCACGTGTATATGCAAACCTAGATTTTTAACGGGCCTATTTAGATAACCGACATGTCTACTAAGCGACCAGCAAAGCCCAAACCACCTCTGACGCCTGAGCTGATCAAATCAATGGCCCAAGAAATTGGGTTTGATGCGATCCATATCGTGCGTGTAGAAGATGTGCCCGACCGCACAGACAAGCTGCAAAGCTGGCTGGGCAAGGGACACCACGGCGTCATGGAATGGATGGCCGAAACGGTTGAGCGCCGGGGCCACCCCAATGCGCTGTGGCCCGAAGCCCGCTCGGTTATTGTGCTCGGCCAAAATTACGGACCCGACAGCGATCCCCTAGAGGTTTTAAATCATCCCGACCACGCAGCCATTTCTGTCTATGCGCGCAACCGCGATTACCATGACCTCATCAAAAAGCGATTGAAACGCTTGGCCCGCTGGTTGGTGGAACAATGCGGCGCGGATGTAAAAGTCTTTGTGGATACAGCCCCGGTTATGGAAAAACCTCTGGCCGCCAGCGCTGGTCTGGGGTGGCAAGGGCGCCATACAAATCTCGTCTCACGCGAATTTGGCTCGTGGCTGTTTTTGGGCTCCATCTACACAACCGTCGAATTGCCAAGCGATCCGCCCGAGGTTGACCATTGCGGGTCTTGCCACGCGTGTCTGGATATTTGCCCGACAAAGGCTTTTCCCGCCCCCTATCAAATTGATGCCCGCCGCTGCATTTCTTATCTGACCATCGAATACAAAGGTCATATTCCAGACGAGTTTCGCATTCCCATCGGCAACCGCATCTACGGCTGCGACGATTGTTTGGCGGTGTGCCCTTGGAATAAATTTGCCAGCAAAACCGATGAGGTCGCCTTCCACCCGCGTGAAAGTTTGATTGCGCCGTTATTAAAAGAGTTGGTCGGTTTTGACGACGCGGCCTTTCGGACATTCTTCACAGTCTCCCCAATCAAGCGCATTGGCCGTGACCGCTTTACGCGCAATGTCCTTATTGCGATCGGTAATTCAGCGGAACCAGATCTGCTGCCCCATGCGCAAGCCCGTTTAGAAGATGCCTCCCCCCTCGTGCGCGCCATGGCGATTTGGGCGGTGGGACGGCTTGCCAGTCAGGCCCAGATTGATCAAATGCTTAAGGGCCGAGAAAATGATCCCGACCCTGATGTGCAATCAGAATGGGAAAAACTTAAGGGGGCCCACTTCCGGCTCCACATTGACGTCCATTTGCGCCAAATAAGATCGGGCAGCCACTGCCGCTGGATCTGCCGGAGCCGCTGCCCCCTGCACATAAATCCAATCGTCGCGGGCGCCCTCAATGTCCCCAAGGGCTTGGCGCACCAACCCCCGCTCAAGCCGGGTGGGAACAATAGACGCTCCTTTCTCAAGGGCAGCCTCCAAATCGGCGGTGGCAAAACGCAGTTTTCCGGAGAGGCGATGGCTGCGTCCGCGCAACAAATAGGCCTCGCCCCAGAACGGACGTTTGGCGATCACTGCATCCAAATCACTCAATGCCGCAGGATGATTGTCCGCGATAAGGTGGGTACGTGCGCGACTAAGTTGCAAGGCAATGTCACCGGGTAGATACGCCATTGCGTTGCTAAAGGCGGCAATGGCTTGGGTGGGTTTGCCAGCCAGCACCCATGCATTGCCTGCTTGTGCCAAAATCTGGGCGCGTTCAATTTCACTGCCTGCATCGGGCCGCGTTGCAATTTCTTCAAAACGAGTTGCTGCGCCGTCGTACAATTTGAGTTCGGTCAAGGCCAGTGCCGCGCAGTGGAGCGCGCCCGCCCCGCCGCCTTGGGCATACCATTCAAGGGCGACGTCGTAAGACGCATCCGCATCTTCAGCAATCACAGCGATACAGCCAGAATAGCTTTGCGCCTGTGCTGTCGAGGCACTGGCAGCCCCGGCCAATCCGGCCAAAAGGAAGCTTCCGAGAAAGAGGCACGTTCTTGGGACGGTGGCGCAAAGACCCCGCAGGGAATTGGGATAAAGTTTCATCTGCGCACGCCCTCCAAAATTTGCTACATCTCCATACAAGCCCATAGGGTTGAACAGACAGGGCGCCGCTGCAAGCCCAAATTGAAGAAAGCCGACGCTCTAAATGTCCACCATGTCCAAAAATCAAACAACACGGTCCCCCTTCTTGTTCTGCTTTGGTTTTGGCAGCTCCGCGCAGGCATTGGCCCGCGACTTAAAAGAGAGTGGGAAAAACTGGCGGATTGAGGGCACATGCCGGGGCGTTGAAAAGCAAGCAGACCTAAATGAACTCGGATTCAAAGCGCATTTGTTCGACGGGCAGCAGGCCTT
Organism: Rhodobiaceae bacterium; assembly: GCA_002401305.2. Taxonomy (GTDB): domain Bacteria; phylum Pseudomonadota; class Alphaproteobacteria; order Parvibaculales; family Parvibaculaceae; genus NORP139. The sequence goes on from NVSO02000012.1 coordinate 5,555, forward strand.
TGCCGGTGCAGCAGAGCTTTTGGCGCAAGTCACGCACATTCTTGTGTCCGTGCCCCCCAAAGCTCAGGCCGAAGCTGTCGCCGACGTAAAGAGAACAGAGGCCAAGGCAGAGGTTGACCCCGTCGCGCGCGTTTTTGGGGAGTTACTGACAACCCTACCAGCCCTTCAGTGGGTTGGTTATCTCTCCACAACCGGCGTTTACGGCGATCATCAAGGCAGGCGTGTGGACGAGCAGACACCGCGCACGCCAGCTGGGCCACGCGGTCAATTGCGCGTGGATGCAGAAGAAGCTTGGGAGGCTCTTTATCAGGAGACGGGTCTGCCCCTTCATATATTCCGCTTAGCAGGCATTTACGGGCCTCATGCCAGTCAGTTGAAATCGCTAAAGTCTGGCAAGGCGCGCCGCATTGTGAAGCAAGATCAAGTTTTCTCCCGCATTCATGTGGACGATATCGCCGCCGTCCTGGCGGCTTCTATGGAAAAACCAACCCCCGGTGCCATCTATAATGTCTGTGATAATGAAGCAGCCCCGCCTCAAGACGTTGTGGCCTATGCCGCCGACCTCATGGGACAAGAAGCCCCGCCTGAAGTTTTATATGAAGACGCAGACCTCACGCCGATGGCGCGTAGCTTTTACGGCGAGAGCAAACGGGTCGATAATCACCGGATGATCCATGAACTCGGCGTGGCGCTAAAATACCCGACCTATAAAGAGGGCCTCAAAGCACTCTTCGATGCTCAAGAATTTTAGGGCGCAACTTCGAGCTCAGTTTTCGCCACCAATGCCAGCAAATCCTCGATCGTATGCATAAGACGCGCAATATCGTCCGGCTCTGAGAGGCGGTGGTCTCCCACTTTGTTTAACTGCAGGGTCACATCGTCACTCGCCAACGCATTCAGCGTACGCACCGCATGTTCCCACGGCACATCTTGGTCTTGCATGCCTTGTAAAATACGCACAGGGCAGTGCAGCGGGATCGGTTTGTTCAAGAGCAAATGGTTGCGACCGTCCTCAATCAGCTTGAGGGTAATCTCATAGGGCTCATCATACTCAGATGGTTGGCTATAAAGACCGTCTTCAAGAAGCGTCTTCTTGATGTCCTCATCAAAGCCCGCCCACATCAAATCCTCGGTAAAATCGGGGGCAGGGGCAATCAAGACAATGCCTTTCACCTGTTCAGGGCGCGCAAGAGCAACCAGCAAAGCAATCCAAGCTCCCATGCTCGAGCCGATGAGGATTTGGGGGCCTTTGGTCAGCCGCTCCATCATCAGCAGCGCATCATCTTTCCAGCGCCCAATGGTGCCTTCCCGAAAACTTCCCTGCGAGGCGCCGTGAGCGAAATAATCAAATCGCAAAAAGGAGTGATTCGTTTCTTGTGCCCATTGCGCCAGCGCACTCGCCTTTGTGCCCGTCATATCGGATTTAAAGCCACCCAGCCAAATGATCCCAGGTGATTCGGCCGGAATGTCTTGTTTTACAATGTCATACGCCAATTGCGCGCCGTCATTGGCTTCCAGAAATTGCACGGTAAGGGTGTTTTTCATTGTAAATGCTCGTTAAACGTTTATAAATAAGATAAAATGCATAATGTACTTAAGGAAAGTGATTGTCTTCACCTTGGGCGATGGCCCATATAAACGAGGATAAAGCAGGAAGATGAGCCAAGCCCTAATGATTGAGCCCGTGAGCGTACAACCTTTTAATGGCCTAGCCGCCCCAACAGTGCTTCAAGTGATTCCAGAATTGGAAACTGGAGGTGCTGAGCGCACAACTGTGGACATTGCAAAAGCCGTCATTGATACCGGTGGGCGCTCCATTGTTGTGAGTTACGGGGGACGCCTATTAGACGAATTGGAAGGGGTCGGGGCAACACATATTACACTGCCCGTACATTCCAAAAATCCCCTCATCATGTGGGCCAACATTGGTAGGCTCTCAAAGATTATTCGGGAAAATGATGTCACCATCGTGCATGCCCGTTCTCGTGCCCCCGCGTGGAGCGCTTTGGCAGCGGCGCGCCGGTGCAATGTGCACTTTGTCACGACCTATCATGGCAAAGTACATGACGGGCCTAATCTGAAGGTCTTCTATAATTCTGTCATGACGCGCGGCGATGCGGTGATTTCCAATTCGGAATTCACCACAGAACGCATTATGCAATTCCATAAGCCTACGTCGCCCGTCTATACCATTCAACGCGGCAGCGACCTTGAGCGCTTCAACCCGCAAAATTTGGCCCCCGGTGCAGCAGAAGCACTGCGCGCTAAATGGGGTGTGCCCTCCGATGTGCCTTGTTTCATGTTGCCGGCTCGGTTGACCCGGTGGAAAGGTCATTTTGTTGCCCTTCATGCCCTCCAGCGTATTGCGCAGGAAACACCAGCCCATCTCGTGTTGGTAGGTGATCCCCAGGGGCGCGATGCTTATCTGATGGAGCTCGAAGCCGGGATCAAACAGGCAGGCCTAAAAGGCCGCGTGCATCTGGTCGGTCATTGTGATGACATGCCGACAGCCTATGCCGCCGCTGATGTCATTTTGGCCCCTTCTATTGAGCCAGAACCTTTTGGGCGCACGCCTATTGAAGCAGCAGCCATGGGGCGTCTGGTGATTGTCTCCAATCACGGCGGAGCGTGTGAAACAGTTTTGACGGATTATGAAAGTCCTGGCCAAGCAACGGGGTGGCGGGTGACCCCTGGCATAATTCGTGAAGTTGCCGAAGCCATGCGTGCAGCCCTTGCCCTTTCTGTACCAGAGCGTGATGCGATGGGCAGGCGGGCGCGTAACCGTGTAATGTCCCAGTTCTCTTTATCGGCGATGTGTGATGCTACTTTACAAGTCTATTCTGACCTCCTCCGAGGTTAAGACCCGCAGGTTATTCCCCTTGTGTATGCCGGGGAGCCGCAAAAAGGTCGGTCAGCTTAATGTGCTGGCGCAAACCGCAGCGCCTGAGCTCTTGTTGGATGCAGGTGCCCTGCAATCAATGACATCAGGTGTGAAGCACCCGGCCACGCAGCCTCGGATTTTGCTTATTTGTTTGAAGCCAAGCTATTCAGCGCAGGCCAAAGCACTGATTGAGCAAGCGATGGCACAGATCGTTGAAAGCGCGCCAGATGCCGAAGTGGTTGTTTTAACCGCGGGTCATACGCCCTTCATTTCAGGCCATCAGGTCGAATTATGGCCGGACGGACACCTGCGGGGCCTGGGCAACTGGTTGACCGTTGCCCGCCGCATTGCCTGGGCTCAATTCGATTCTATCTACGACTTGACCCCCTGCTTTCGGTCCAAATGTCTTCATTTGACGGTAAAACCGTGTCCGCCGTGGCACAATTCGTCGATTAACCAGTCACAAACCCTTGATTCCTTGACTTAGCGCGACAACCTTTTAAATGTAGCAGTGAATTTAACGGGGCCGCCCGAACAGGATCCGGTGGTGAAGCTTAGCTTTACTAAGGTTGGATATTTCGTCATGCCGACGAACCACCTTGTGATCACAGTAGCCAATGATCGTCGATGATCGTGCTATTTCGTCAAATGTTTGGACCCTAGGAGCAAACCGCAGGAGGTTTACATAGCTCGCAAGCCAATGCAGGCGCAGCCCACCCGAGAGGGTCCGCGCGTAAATGATCAAATCCGTGTGCCAAATGTCATGTTAATCGATGACGAAGGCGAGAACCGTGGTGTCATGTCGACCGCTGAAGCGATTGAAATGGCAGCAGAGCAAGGGCTCGACCTCGTCGAAGTGTCGCCCAATGCGTCACCACCCGTGTGCAAATTTCTCGACTATGGCAAGTACAAGTTTCAGGCGCAGAAAAAAGCAGCTGAAGCCCGTCGGAAACAGAAAACGGTCGAAGTTAAAGAAATCAAGATGCGTCCCAATATCGACACTCATGATTATGAAGTGAAGATGCGGAACATGCGTCGGTTCTTTGATGCCGGTGACAAGGTGAAAGTGACCTTGCGTTTCCGTGGTCGTGAAATGGCCCACCAAAA
>NVSO02000120.1 GCA_002401305.2 Rhodobiaceae bacterium
CGGTAAAATTCGTCATAGGAGGGCAGGCGTGCCGCCCCTGTGATTTTCAGATTGCCCAATGCCACGTGGGCGGGGTTTAGATCCAGTGCGGTAACCTTGGCAGGGGAGGCTGTAAGATAGGACATCATGTTGCAGCCGCCAGACGCAATGGTGACGACGTGATGGCCCGGTGCAAGTTCCATGGCCGCCATGTCGACTTCTGGATCTTCCCAGATTTGAGCGTAAACCAAGCGTGTGAAAACACTCGTGAAGAGGCGTTCTGCAATGCCTGCGCGCGACACAGCCTTGTGGCGATGCACTGCCTTTTTGAGGCGTTTTTGAACAGCGGCTTTTGAGGTGCTCTGCGAAATCATTCTGGCGCTTTCCATTTTGTAGGGAGTGGCGAGAAAGTTCGTAACGGCACTCCCAGAACCAATGGGGCAACTTTCCCATTTCGGGTATCGCGGTCCCATGACAGTGCGGTGACGAGTTGATGACAGCTGACAAGTGCCTATATGAGTTGCTCTGTATTTGCGCTATAGATAGGGCGGTTGGGCCGAAGTAGGTTGAGAGCCAGACAGAGATCGAGAGGACGCACGATGCGTTGGAATGAGCTAGATGCCGAAGAATGTTCCATTGCCAGAACACTTTCAGTGGTTGGTGATAGGTGGACGCTGCTTGTTTTGCGTGAATGTTTTCTGCGGGTGCGCCGGTTTGATCAATTCCAAGAACGGTTAAAGATCACTCGGCATGTCCTGGCCAATCGGTTGAAAAAGCTGGTGGATGAAGGCGTATTGCAGAAAGTCGCCTATCAGGAGCGTCCAGAACGCTTTGAATATCGCCTGACGGACAAAGGTTTGGACCTATATCCGGTAATGATGTCGCTCGTCCATTGGGGGGATGTGCATATGGCTGGCCCAGACGGTCCCCCGATTTTGCATCGCCATAAGACGTGCAACCATGTTTTCGAACCGGTTGTGACCTGCTCTCAGTGCCATGAGCCTTTAGATGCCAGACAAGTTGACCTAATGCCGGGCAAAAAAACAGCCTAACGGCGTGATTTGCAGTCAGTGTGAACATTTTCTAACGTTTGCCCTTCGGTACGCTCGCTTTCCTGTTTCAAAGTGTTAAGCTCGATTTAACTAAACATCGAGGAGACCGGTGCGGTGCGATGAGAGCATTTGTGCCATTTGTTTGAGTGCACCCTTTAGGGGGTGCGGGGGCTCAAGAGAAGCAAATGGCTGGAAATGGGTCAGTCTGGCATCCCGGTAAGAGATTGTGGATCAGAAACGGGACGTGCCTCAAGATGGGCACGGGACTTCTGCGCCCGCCGAAGAGTGTGAGACTCAAGCTGTTTCGACAAAGGAAACGACAGAGCCCGCATTGCATGACGCGTCAGCAGGAGAAAAGAGGGGCCGCAAGAACCGTCGTCGCAGAAAGCGTCGTCGCGGCAACTCTACGTCTGAGACATCTGTTGATGCGTCAGCGCCACAAAATTCCAATCCGACAAATTTAGATGAACCAGTAGCCACCGCACCAGTGGCGGCTGAACCAGTATCCGGGCTCCAGCCAGATTCTGATGCGGGAGACGGGGTTACAGCCACGGATGCGCCTTCAGGTAAACGAAAACGCCGTAGGGGCCGCCGCCGGAGCGCTGGCAGCCAGCCGGCAGATGCGCAAGCTCATCCCCAAACCGACAGCCAAGAAACTGATGGCCAAGAGACACAACAAGCCTCAATGCCGGTAACTAGCCAAGGCACGCGTCAGTCCACGGCTGAAACACCGCCACCTGTGTACGCAGCATTGGACTTGGGAACCAATAATTGCCGTCTTTTGGTTGCCCGCCGGGTGAAAGAAGGCTACCGCGTTATTGATGCATTCTCGCGTATCGTGCGACTGGGCGAAGGCCTTGCTCATTCCGGAGCGCTGAGCCAAGAAGCCATGGACCGGGCAGTCGAGGCCTTGGGCATTTGCGCAGACAAAATGCGTCGGCGCGGCGTAACGCATGCGCGTACAATCGCTACCGAAGCGTGCCGCATGGCCAGTAATGGCCCTGAGTTTATCGAGCGGGTCAAACGCGAAACCGGCATAACGCTGGATGTTGTCTCTCCAGAGGACGAAGCGAAGTTAGCGGTTGCCGGCTGCGCGCCTCTCCTGTGCCCTAAAACAGGCTCAGCCCTTGTCTTTGATATTGGCGGCGGCTCCACAGAACTCATGTGGGTGCGACGCTCCAATCGAGGCCGTGGGATCATTGAGGATTGGGTTTCGTTGAGTTCCGGCGTCGTGACCTTGTCGGAAACCTATGGCGGCAGGGACCTGACCGCTGAAGGCTTCGAGAAGATGGTGGCCCATATCACGCAGCAACTCTCTGAGTTCCGGGACCGAGTAGAGGCAAAAGGTTTGCCCGAGCGCGGCTTCCACCTGCTGGGAACATCTGGAACTGTGACCACGATTGCGGGTGTGCAGATGGGTCTGCGCCGCTACGACCGGTCTCGCGTGGACGGGGCGTGGGTGGCGCCAGAGGATGTGGTCCGCATAACAGATCAATTACTCAACATGAGCTTTGAAGATCGAGCCGAAAACCCATGTGTCGGATATGAAAGAGCTGATTTGGTTCTAGCTGGTTGCGCCATTTTGAAAGCAATTATGATTGCGTGGCCTGCCGACCGCTTGCGTGTCGCTGATCGCGGATTGAGAGAGGGGATCCTCTTTTCACTTATGCAAGAAGCAGAACCCCGCACCCGCCGCAAGCGTAAACGGCGACGCAGAGGCGGTGCCCGTCCAGAAACGTCAAGCGACGAAAACGCTGGAGTTTCGGTAGAGAATTCGCCCAATTCCTAGTTGCATAGGTGCTATTATTAAGTGGCACTCAGGTAGGCCGCTATTATGGGCGATGTCCGCACTAGGGCTAGCCATCTGTGCCAAAGGCGGGTAACTAAGGCCTCAAGCTGTATGTTTCAGCGTCGGCATAAGCCGAATAGAGATTTTAGGTTGAAAGAAATAGATCATGGCAAAGAGTTCAGGACCGAGCGATGTTGGCGGCGGCGGTGGTAAGCGCGGCCTCAAAGTGAAGTTGAAATCCGCCAAAGGTCGCCGGATTTCCTCCACGCGTTGGCTTGAGCGGCAATTGAATGATCCCTATGTCGCCGCCGCGCGCCGTGATGGCTACCGGGCCAGAGCCGCCTATAAATTGCTGGAATTGGACGACAAGTACCATTTTCTAAAAAAGGGCATCCGGGTTGTTGATCTTGGAGCCGCGCCAGGCGGTTGGTGTCAAGTGGCTGTTGCGCGCACAAAAGCCAGCATGGGCAAGGGAAAAGTGATCGGGATCGACATCCAGGAAATGGAACCCATTGCGGGTGCCACTCTGCGCCAACTCGATTTTATGGAGCCCGGCGCAGATGATGTGGTCAAGGAAATGTTGGGCGGCGAGGCCGATGTTGTTTTGTCTGATATGGCAGCCTCTGCAAGTGGTCATCGCCAAACCGATCACCTGAAAATTATGGCATTGGCAGAAGCGGGCGCTTACTTTGCCCACGATGTTTTGACGTCGGGCGGAACCTATTGCGCCAAAGTACTCCAAGGGGGTGCGGAAGCAGATCTTCTTAAATTGCTGAAGAAGGATTTCAAGGTTGTGCGTCACGTGAAGCCCGAGGCAAGTCGCTCTGATTCCGCTGAAATGTATGTCCTTGCGACCGGTTTTAGAGGGCGCGATGAGGACGAGGCGGACGAGTAGCGATAACAGGCCTTAGCTGATAGGCTTGTGATCGAGGTTTTTGGTCAGAAAAATGGCGGAGTTAAGCCACTTTTGTCGTTCCTGTTAACTTTATGATGCGCTGCGTCATTTTTCCCGTTCACAGCGCTTTGCAATCCCTCTTGAAGGTGTTAAACACCAGCGCCAACACAGAGATCCTGCGAAAAGTTGGAGCTGCAAACAGCCTGTTTGCTGGTCCACTCGTAGCAACAGCCCCCAGAATTGGGTGAGAGGTTGGCTATCATGAAAGAAGCACTCACATTTGACGACGTTCTCTTGCAACCCGCTGCGTCCAGCGTATTGCCCGGGCAGGTCGACACACGTACCCGCCTGACACGCACGATTGAGCTTGGTATACCGCTCATTTCTGCGGCTATGGACACCGTGACAGAATCCCGGCTGGCCATTGCGATGGCACAAGCCGGCGGCATGGGCGTGTTGCACAAAAACATGTCAGCCGAGCTACAAGCTGAAGAAGTGCGGCAGGTGAAAAAGTTTGAATCTGGCATGGTTGTCAATCCGGTGACCATCGGGCCAGACGCGACGCTAGGTGAAGCGCTTGAACTCATGAGCCGCCACAGCTTTTCTGGCATTCCAGTTGTCGAGGCCGGCAGCAACAAATTAGTCGGTATTCTCACCAACCGTGATGTGCGCTTCGCTGATAATCCCAACACCCCAATCCGTGAACTGATGACGAAAGAGAACTTGGTCACAGTCAAAGACGGCACCTCCCAAGCTGAAGCCAAGCGCCTGCTTCACAGCTACCGTATTGAAAAACTCCTTGTGGTTGATGATGCTTATAGCTGCATCGGTCTGATCACCGTCAAGGATATGGAAAAAGCACAGCTTCACCCCAACGCAACGAAAGATGCCAAAGGCCGTCTGCGTGTCGCAGGGGCGACCAGCGTCGGAGACGATGGCATCGACCGCGCAATGCAGTTGATTGAAGCAGGTGTGGATTGTGTTGTTGTCGACACCGCTCACGGTCACTCTGACCGCGTAGCAGCGACAGTTAAAGCCATCAAGAAATTTTCCAACGCCACCCAAATTATCGCAGGTAATGTGGCGACCGCCGCAGCCACTCTCTCGCTGATTGATGCGGGCGCGGATGCCGTGAAAGTTGGCATCGGGCCGGGCTCAATCTGCACCACGCGCATCGTCGCCGGTGTCGGTGTGCCTCAGCTTACAGCCATTATGGACTGTGTTGAAGTTGGTCTAAAAAACGACATCCCGATTATCGCAGATGGCGGCATCAAGTATTCTGGTGATCTGGCTAAAGCAATGGCCGCGGGTGCTGAATGCGCCATGATCGGCTCTCTCTTCGCCGGTACAGATGAAAGCCCAGGGGAAGTGTTCCTTTATCAAGGCCGCTCCTACAAATCATACCGTGGCATGGGCTCTGTTGGTGCTATGGCCGTCGGCTCTGCTGACCGTTATTTCCAGCAGGACGTCAAAGACTCCTTGAAGTTGGTGCCGGAAGGTATTGAAGGACAGGTTCCTTACAAGGGCCCTGTTGGCAGCGTAGTTCATCAGCTCGTAGGGGGGCTTAAAGCTGCTATGGGTTACACCGGATCCGCTACATTAAAAGACCTGCGTGAGCAGTCAGAATTTGTTCGAATTACATCAGCGTCGCTTCGCGAAAGCCATGCGCATGATGTGACCATCACCCGTGAATCGCCGAATTATCCAGGCGGCGGCCAGTAAGGAATTGGTGTGAAAGAGTCAGCACGTATTGAAACCAGCATTCGTTTGTTGGCAGAATTAGAAACCACAGATCAAGCCGTAGACCGTCTACTGGCCCAATGGGCACGCGACAACCGCTATGCCGGATCAAAAGATAGACGCGCCGTGCAAGAGCGCGTTTATTTGGTTTTGAGACATCGTGGAGAAGTGCGTTACGCGCTCTCCGGAGAAATATCACCGCGTTTGGAAATGTTTACAGCCCTTCATTTGTTTGAAGATCTGGACATGGATGCCATTGCACAATTGGCGGACGACACCGAGCACGGCCCTCAGGCGCTGAGCGAAGAAGAACGCAAGTGCCTCGATAATCTGCGTGCAATTAAAGATGCAGATGCCGCGGCCAAAACCAACATCCCAGATTGGACTGTTCCGTTGTTCGAGCAGGCCTACGGTGATGCTTGGGAAGTGCAAGCCAAAGCTTTGGGCGAGCAAGCCAGTGTTGATTTGCGTGTGAATGCACTCAAAACATCGACGGACCGCGTTGTCAAAGCATTGGCAGAATCTAATATTGAAGTTGCAACCTTGCCGCACAGTGAGTGGGCGCTACGGGCACCAGCCCGTTCTGCCGTGTCTCACACCAGAGCGTTCAACAAAGGCATGTGTGAAGTCCAAGACCTTGGCTCACAAATTCTGTGCATGTTGGCGAACGCAACACCGGGCGAGCAAGTCATCGATCTTTGTGCTGGAGCAGGGGGCAAGTCCCTCGCCTTGGGTGCAACGATGGATAACAAGGGTCAGATTTACGCTCTTGATATTGATTCGCGCCGCCTTAACCGGGGCCGTGAACGTGTGGAACGTGCGGGCCTTCGCAATACCCAGTTCCACCAATTGACTAAATACAATTCATCTGAAGAACGTACGTTGCCCGAACTGGTCGGCAATATGGACATGGTATTTGTAGATGCACCTTGTTCTGGGTCTGGCGCATGGCGCCGTCATCCAGATGCACGGTGGCGTTTGACGCCGGAACAATTGGCGACCTACAACGACCTCCAAGACCAAGTACTTGCGCGGGGCGCGCGTTATGTCAGCCCCGGCAGCCGTATGATCTACGCAACATGTTCCTTGTTCACTCAAGAAAACGAAGACAGAGTGGAGGCCTTTTTGAGCCGCCACCCTGAGTTTACTTGCATTGAATGGCAAGATGCGTGGAATCCCAAACTACCCCCATTGGAAGCAACCCACGGAACGGGCTTGCGCTTAAGCCCCGCTGACCATGGGTGTGATGGTTTCTTCGCGGCGGTCCTCGTTAAGTCAAAGGACTAACGAGACCACGTCCGCCGATGGGTGGCGACCGGACACGACACCAAGACTGTCTCTCACATGAGGGATGTAACACTGATCAAAGCCTTGGCGCATAGGGTGCCAATTTGCTTGTAAGCCGATTGAAAGAGTATTCCATGAGCGACCGCATTCTCATTATTGATTTTGGTAGTCAAGTAACTCAGCTCATTGCGCGGCGTGTGCGTGAAAGTGGCGTATATTGTGAAATCGTACCTTTCAATAAGGCTGAAGAAATCTTTAAGGATTTTGCGCCCAAAGCGGTCATCTTGTCAGGCGGTCCAGCGTCAGTAACCGGCATTGAATCCCCACGCGCACCGCAAGCCGTGTTTGAAGCGGGCATTCCGGTACTCGGCATTTGCTACGGTCAGCAAACCATGTGCGAACAACTCGGCGGTAAAGTCGAAACCTCTGACCACCACGAATTTGGTCACGCTAAAATCACCATCACGCAAGATTGTCCTCTCTTCGATGGCATCGTTTCTGCCGGCAGTGAAGAAAGCGTATGGATGAGCCACGGCGACCGCGTGGGCGCCATCCCAGCCGGATTTGAAGTTGTGGCCACCAGTGAAGGCGCACCTTATGCAGCCATCGCTGACGAAAGCCGTCACTTCTATGCTGTGCAATTCCACCCTGAAGTGGTGCACACACCCAATGGCACTGAGATGATTTCCAACTTCACGCATAAAATCGCGGGTTGCTCAGGCGATTGGACCATGGCTGCCTTTAGAGAAGTTGAGATCGCCAAGGTGCGTGCACAAGTAGGAGACGGCAAAGTAATTTGCGGCCTTTCCGGCGGTGTAGATTCTTCCGTGGTGGCTGTGCTCTTGCACGAAGCCATCGGCGATCAACTCCAGTGCGTATTTGTTGATACGGGCATGATGAGAACAGGCGAAGCTGACCAAGTCGTAAGCTTGTTCCGCGATCACTATAATATTCCGCTGATCCACCGAGACGCGAGCGATCTCTTCCTCGGAAAATTGGACGGCGTGAGTGATCCAGAGAAAAAGCGAAAAATCATTGGCGCCACATTCATCGACGTTTTCGAAGAAGAAGCCAAAAATATTGGCGGTGCTGATTTCCTAGCCCAAGGCACATTGTATCCAGACGTGATTGAAAGCGTTTCATTCACGGGCGGCCCTTCGGTCACCATTAAGTCTCACCACAACGTGGGCGGTCTGCCAGATCGCATGAACATGAAGTTGGTTGAGCCATTACGTGAGCTGTTCAAAGACGAAGTACGTGTCCTTGGCCGTGAGCTTGGGTTGCCTGAAGATTTTGTAGGCCGTCACCCATTCCCCGGACCCGGATTGGCAATTCGCATTCCCGGTGAAATTACCGATGAGAAGCTGGACATCTTACGCAAAGCAGACGTGATCTTTCTAGACGAGATCCGCAAAGCCGGTTTGTATGATGATATTTGGCAAGCCTTTGCCGTGTTACTTCCTGTTCGCACAGTGGGTGTGATGGGCGATAGCCGCACATATGAATTCGTATGTGCATTACGCGCAGTGAACTCCACCGACGGCATGACCGCGAATTATTATCCGTTTACTCATGAATTCTTAGGGCGTGCATCGACACGCATCATCAATGAAGTGCGCGGCATCAA
>NVSO02000121.1 GCA_002401305.2 Rhodobiaceae bacterium
ATACGGCTCTCCCATTCCTCCGCAGGAATAGTGCTTTCGTGCACAACACGGCCCCGAGCAGAGATACCGGCTTGGTGGACGCTTTCTTGCTCACCCGATACCAAAGGATGCCACCAAGGAAGGTCTTCCCCTTCGGCAATCAACTTATAAGCACAGGTTGCAGGCATCCAATAAAGTTGGTCAACATTCTTAGGGGTGAGGGTCACGCAATCTGGCACTCGAACCGATCTATTGGCGTAGTCACCACAAGCGCAGGTCTCGCAGTCGAGCAAGTCGCAGGCGATATCTGTGAAAGCAAGCGCGCCGGTATCTTCATCTTCCAATTTGACCAAACAGCATTTGGCACACCCATCACACAAAGATTCCCACTCCTTGCGGGTCATCTCCTGCATGGTCTTGGCTTTCCAGAAAGGTAATTTGTCGGTCATTTTGCGTGCACTCTCACTAGTCGGTCCCCGTCGATAAGCCGAAATCACCGTCAGCGCAAGGCTAGCGTTCCCCGGCGCAGGGATAGAATGGCGGAAATTTCTGACCTCAAAACCTCCGTGTTCCCCAAAACTGCCATTTACCATCGGCACACATATTGCTGATGAAGGCATGACAAGACCAATTTTAAGAGGCATTGTCTCAAAAGGGGACGGAATTGTATGCGTAAAGGGCCAACACAGGCCGGGGGGCAAGAAGAACACCCATTTTTTCCAGATACTGCTGGGGAAGATGAGTATGCGCACGCGCCTCAAAAGCGACGACGCGGGTCCTTCTATTGGCGGTTTACGCTGTCCTTCGCGAGCCTTCTCATTCTCTTTTCCGTCATTGGTGGCGCCTATTTCGGGGCTATTGTGCTTCCACAGCTGGAAGATGACTTGATGCATCCCGCCATGCTCAATACGCCCTCGATCCGTGTCTTGGACCGAAATGGTCACGAATTGGGCTCACGCGGCGGTCGCTACGCGGCGATTGTGCCATTACAGGACCTCCCGCCCTATTTGATCGATGCCGTGCTTCAAATTGAGGACAAACGGTTTTATGCCCATTGGGGCGTCGACCTCATCGCCATTGGGCGTGCGCTTTATACAAATGTCATGGCGGGCAGAGTGCTTCAGGGTGGCTCGACGATCACGCAGCAATTGGCCAAAAACCTCTACCTTACAAATGAGCGCACTCTCAAACGCAAACTCAAAGAGCTCCTGTTTACCTTCTGGCTGGAATCCCACTTCACCAAAGATGAGATTTTGACGCTCTACATCAACCGCATGTATATGGGCGCCGGCAACTACGGCATGCAGGCCGCGTCGCAATTCTATTTCAACAAAGACATTCGCGCTGTTTCATTGTCTGAAGCTGCCCTTCTTGCTGGTTTGACAAAGGCACCTAGCGACTACGCCCCGACCAGCAGTTTAAAACGGGCACATGCTCGGGCCCGCGAAGTTTTAACCGCGATGGCGAAGTCGAACCGTTATGACCCCCGTATCATTCGTCAGTCGATGGCAAATCCGGCGCGCGCGCGTGAGCAAATCCCTTTGCCTGAGTCTCAGTATTTTACCGATTGGGTTGCCGCTCAAGCAAAACGATTGATCCCAGATTTCAACGGCGCCATTTTTGTCACAACGACGCTTGACCCAGAGCTTCAGAAACTTGCGGAACAAGCAATCCACACGACCATCGAAGAACAGGGTGAAAAATACTCTGTGACCCAAGGGGCGATGGTCACAATGGAACAAGACGGGGCGGTGCGTGCCATGGTTGGCGGTGCCCGTTATCTCTCCAGCCAATTCAACCGCGCCACACAGGCCAAACGCCAACCGGGATCAGCCTTCAAACCCTTTGTTTATGTGGCTGCGCTGGAAAAAGGTCTGCGGCAGGAAAACTACATTTCCGATGCCCCCATTACTATTGGGGATTGGAGCCCGAAGAACGCCAACAAAAAATACCGGGGACAAGTGTCCATTGGCGATGCGTTGAAGTTCTCCATCAATACAGCCACCGTGCGCCTCACCCAAAAGTTGGGCCGTGCCCGTGTTGCCAGAACCGCGCGTAAATTTGGTTTCTCTACCCCCATACCCGCCCATGCCTCCATTGGCCTTGGCACTGCGGAAGTCACCTTGCTCGACCTAACCCGTGCCTACATTCCGTTTCAAGCCGAAGGGTTTCTTCCCAAAGCGCACGGCATCACTGAAATTACAGATTCAGAAGGGCGTATTCTTTACTCCCATGACGACGCGCCCACGCGTGTGATCAAACGGTCCACCGCTCGGCGTATGACCTACATGCTGTATCAAGTGGTGGCATCTGGAACGGGCCAGCGGGCCTCAATTGGCGGACGCGCTGCTGCGGGTAAAACCGGCACCACACAAAGCCACCGCGACGTTTGGTTTGTGGGATATACACAAGACTATATTACCGGCGTTTGGTACGGCAATGATGATGAGGCCCCGATGCCAAAAGCCTATGGGGGCAATATTGCGGCTTCCAGTTGGGCGCACTTCATGAAGGGGGCCTATAAAGGCAAACGCCTCACTGCCCTTACAGGAGCCTGGAAATCGCGCGCGGCCATCCGCGACAAGTCTAAAGCTCAACAGTTTTATGCCCGGTTGTCCGACCTATTCCACACCACCCGCCCTCTACGGCCTGAACGGCCCAGCGTGGGGTTAGTTCGCCGAGGAGGCTCGTCCTATTCACGGCCTTGAGATGTACATTCTTCTTTCAAGAGTCCACACCACAAGAGAGCAAGCTATTTTGGCGATTTTTCCAAGCTTTAACGAGATAATTGAAACTCTTTTGGTTTTATCTTCAATCAGCTTTATAGTCATGACCACAGGTGTCGATGCACTTTGGGGGATTAAATGAAACTTGCGCTAAAACTTGGAGCGGCCTTTCTCGTCTCTGTCTTTCTGGGATTGGGCTCCGTCTATTGGTTTCTGGAAAAAAGTGACTTTTCCGGTGCTGGCGGCATTGCTGTGGGCCCCTGGACAACCAATGAGCAAATCGGCAATGTTGATGCAGCTCCCTATACCCGCGCGATTGTTGCCCGCCGCGGTCTATTGGCGCTGAACAAGCGAGAAACCGTTTATTTCAACGCAGAAGCCGACAATTCCGGCACGCCTCTCGTCTCCAATTGCGCCTACACAGTGACAGGGGTGCCCCTGCCAACGGGTTGGTGGTCCATCACTCTTTACGGTGCTGACCATTATCTCATAGACAACCCTCAAGGTATTTTTTCCCAAGCCAAGAACACAATTGTGCGCAACGACCAGCGCGGCTACGTCATTCAAGTTTCAAGCACTCCGGAAGGGCCTAACGGTATTCCGACGGGTTATAGCAGCGGGGAAGGCTCGCGCTTCTCCCTCACTTTGCGTCTCTACAATTTGGAAGAAGACGCGGCAGAAGAATTATCCGCGTTGGTTTTACCTTCTATTGAGAGAGGTATGTGCCAATGAGAAAAACTTTAGTCTGGTCGGCAGCTGTCCTTTCCTTGGCCGTTATCATTCACATCATCGCCATTTTTGCGGTGCCGAACGTCATCATGGGCACCTTGATTTCTCGCGCGGGTGAAGCCAACGGCGTCAATACTGTTTTTCATGGCAAGCGGGCGGATGCCACCTCACGTCAAATTGTACGCCCGAGCCCTGATCTCATTTATTCAATGTGTGTCTTCGACTTGAGCGAAGGCCCCATCACGCTTGCAGCCCCTATCCCTACTGATACCTATTGGTCGCTCTCTGCTTTTGATGACAACACGAATAATTTCTTCGTCGTCAACGCTCGTCAGATTACAACCGACCATGTGGAATTTGTGCTCGCGCGTGATAGCTATCAAGCACCAGCGGTTGGAGGGGCGCCTGTGATCTTGAGCCCGACTGCTACCGGTGTTGTGCTCTTCCGCACGCTCATTCAGTCAGAAGACCGCTTTGAGGCCCTCGACGACGTGCGTAAAAAAGCAACCTGCGCCCCGCTATAAAGGCCAAAGCCGCCTACCGCATTCTGGCTCGGATAGATTTTCGGGCCAGACTTGCGTGTGGGCCCGCCGCTGATACACTTGCCAAAACAGCACTCCGGCTCAGAGGATACTTTATGTCGCGGCAAACACTTCTCGGCGCTCTTTCCGCCCTCCTGATTTTGATCATTCTGGCCGTTGTCGTTTATACCGCGGCAGGCCCGCAAAATGCCCAACAAGCTCAAGGGCGGGACGGTAGCGAGAAATCCACCTTGCGCGACGTGTCGTTCGCAACCGATTGGAAAGCGCAGGCGGAGCACGGCGGTTTCTACCAAGCCATTGCCAAGGGCTATTACGCTGACGCAGGCCTCAACGTCACTCTCTTGCAAGGTGGGCCGGGGATAAATGTTCCCCAGCTCCTCGTCACAAACACCATCGATTTTGGTATCGGCTCCAATAGCTTCATCCCCATCAACATGGTGGAAGCAGGTGCGCCGGGCAAAGCGGTGATGGCGGTTTTCCAAAAGGACCCGCAAGTCCTCATCACCCATCCGCGCGAAGACATTGAGAGCATTGGGGATATGAAGGGCCACCCGATTATGATTTCGGATGCCTCTATCAGTTCATTCTGGATTTGGTTGCGAGTGGAATTTGACTTCGAGGACACCCAAATCCGGAAATACAATTACAATTTGGCACCCTTCCTTGTGGACAAAAATGCGATCCAACAGGGATACCTTTCCGCCGAACCGTTCTTGATTAGGAAGGAAGGCGGCTTTGATCCCAACGTCTTCTTGCTTTCAGATGCGGGCTATCCGTCCTATGCCACGATGGTTCTTGCGCGTAATAAGATGATCCTGAACGAGCCTGAAATTGTGCAAGCCTTTGTCGATGCCAGCATCCGTGGTTGGTATGATTATCTTTACGGCGATCCAACGCCGGGCAATATGCTGATCAAACGCGACAATCCAGAAGTGGATGACGATACGATCACCCAAGCCATTGCCAAGATGAAGTCTTACGGACTTGCAGACAGTGGCGACGCGCTCGAACATGGTATTGGCGCCATGAACCATGCGCAATGGTCTCGCTTTTATACGTCGATGGCGGGCGAAGGCGTGTGGGAACATGACGTTGATTTCACCAACGCTTACACGCTGCAATTCATCAATAAGAAGGTGGGCATGCCTCTGAAACAAGAATTGATGAAAAAATAATGTCGACAGCTTCCACGCCTGCAATCGTTTTTGATCAACTCACCAAATCCTACTCGTCTGCAGGGGATGCTCCGCAATCAGCACTCGGGCCCCTCACCGGCACAATTGAACAGGGAAGTTTTGTGTCTCTGGTCGGCCCCTCGGGCTGCGGCAAATCCACGGCACTCAAGCTCATTGCAGGCTTGCTGACACCCTCCTCAGGAAATGTCTCAGTTCACGCCAAGAACGATCTTTCTTACGTTTTCCAAGACGCCACGCTGATGCCATGGGCAAGCGTTTTTGACAATGTCTACCTCCCGTTCAAGTTGGCAGGCGTGCCGCGCGCGGTTATCGAAGAAGAAGTCATGGCCTCTTTGGACCGCGTTGGGCTGGCAGATCGTGCCCAAGCTTTCCCTCGTGAATTGTCGGGTGGCATGAAGATGCGGGTGTCCATTGCACGTGCTCTCATCACAGACCCAAAAGTTCTGCTCATGGATGAACCCTTTGCGGCTCTTGATGAGTTTACCCGTGAAAAGCTGGATGATGAATTGCTCGACCTATGGCGCGCCCAAAAATGGACCGTGCTCTTTGTCACCCACTCTATTTATGAATCCGTCTACCTATCCCAGCGCGTCATGGTCTTAAGCCAGAACCCCGGGCAGCTTATTGGGGACGTTCAGGTGGATGCCCCCTACCCACGCGGTCAGGCTTTTCGGGAAAGCACAGTTTATTTTGAGGCGTGCCGCGCGGTCAGTGCTGCCATGCGCGGCGGGCCTCCAGGTTTCAGTTCCGCTAATGCAGAGGCACACTCAAGATGAACGGTAAATCTGCGCGCTCCCATTCATTGGACACTCTGCTCATTCCCTTGGGCGTCGGGGCCTGTGTGCTCGGCCTATGGGAATTCCTCGTTGTCTTTAACGATGTTCCTGAATTTGTCCTCCCCGCGCCCTCTCGTATTTGGGCCAGCTTGCTTCAAGACGGGCCCTCCCTGCTGGGCTCACTTGGGGTGACGCTAAAGATCACCCTCGCCGCGTTCTTCCTCGCAGTCGTCGGCGGCGTTGGCCTGGCTGTCTTGTTCTCCCAAAGCCGCACATTGGAGATGGCCCTTTTCCCCTACGCAGTCATTCTGCAAGTCACTCCGGTGGTCGCAATCGCGCCACTGGTGTTGATTTGGGTGGGCTTTGACCGGACGCAATTGGCTCTGCTCATTCTTGCGTGGATCATCGCCTTCTTCCCCATTCTCTCAAACACTGTGTTGGGTCTGCGGTCGGCTGATCACAACCTGCGCGACCTGTTTGCGCTCTATCACGCCAGTCGATGGCAAACGCTGCGCCATTTGTTATTGCCTGCGGCCCTGCCTCACATCCTATCTGGCATGAAGGTTTCAGGTGGTCTTGCCCTTATTGGGGCCATTGTGGCGGAGTTTGTCGCGGGGTCGGGCACATCCGCCGGGCTCGCATGGCGCATCATTGAAGCGGGGAATCGGCTGCAAATCCCCAAGATGTTTGCTGCATTGGTTTTACTCTCTCTGACTGGCATCCTCATTTTCTTCGTTCTTACGGTGCTGGAGCGGCTTTTGCTCCGGCGATGGCACGAAAGTGCCGTCATTCGTGAGGTTTAGAGCCAAAAACGTTCTATTCACAATGAATTGATGTGATATATTTATTTTCACACTCCCATTGACGTGCAATATAAAAAACACCATGTTCTTCAGCATATGCGGGACATTCACCAAGTTTCTGGTATAGAAGTCCCAAAATCACTGAACAGCTGTACTGGAGGATGCTGCATTGGCACAGCACAGTAATAAACTAGCAAAAATTCAGGCTGTCACAGCCAACCGTCTTTTGGACGGTCATGTGGTGTATTTCACCGCAGCGGGCGAATGGTCTGATTGGGTGGATGATGTTGTTCTTGCCGACGGCAAAGAAGACGCAGACGCCCTACTCGCAAAGGCTCAGCCTTCCGTAGAGACACGCCATATTGTGGACCCCTATCTTTTTGAAGTTGATCAAGAAGACGGCAAAATGGTTCCGAAAAGCGTGCGTGAGAAAATTCGTATGGCAGGACCGACCATTCGTTTGGACCTTGGCAAACAAGCAGTGGCGCGTTCTTAAATTTCGCACCCTTGTTTTGAATGCACATACTCAATGAAGTGAGTGGATACCGACATGTATCGTTACGACCAATTTGACCACAAACTTGTTGCGGAACGCGTTAATCAGTTCCGTGGGCAAGTTGCCCGCCGCATGAGCGGTGAAATGACCGAAGATGAGTTTAAACCTCTCCGGTTGATGAATGGCGTTTATCTCCAGCTACATGCTTATATGCTGCGCGTCGCGGTGCCATACGGCACGCTGTCGTCGGTGCAGATGCATAAGCTTGCCGATATTGCGACCAAGTACGACAAAGGCTACGGCCACTTCACAACGCGCCAAAACCTACAATACAATTGGCCAGCGCTTGAAGACTTGCCTGCCATTCTTGAGGAATTGGCCGAAGTTGAAATGCACGCCATTCAAACCTCAGGCAATTGCATTCGCAACGTGACTTCTGATCAATATGCGGGTGCTGCAGCGGATGAAATTGATGATCCTCGGATTTGGTCTGAGATCATTCGTCAATGGTCTACGTTCCACCCGGAATTCACCTTCCTGCCTCGCAAATTTAAATTTGCTGTAACGGGCTGTTCAAATGACCGCGCTGCCATCCGTGTCCATGACATTGGGATTGAGCTTGTCCGCGGCAAAGACGGCGACGTGGCCTTCGACATTTACGTCGGGGGGGGCCAAGGCCGTACCCCTATGATTGGCAAATTGATCGGTGAAGCTATTTCACGCGAAGATCTGCTGGCTTATCTTGAATCCACATTGCGGGTTTACAATATGTCTGGTCGCCGGGATCACCTTTACAAATCACGCATCAAGATTTTGGTGCATGACATTGGCGCAGAAGAAATGAAGCGCCGCGTCGAAGAAGAATTTGTACTGGTCAAAAAACAAGGTGTGCTGGAACTTCCCCAAGAAGAAGTTGACCGTATCCGCGCGTATTTTGAAGCTCCCGATTTCGAAGCTTTGGATGACGAGTGTGCTGAATTGACCGCTGTCATGGCATCACACAAACGCTTTGGGGCTTGGGTCAACACCAACACCGCAGTACACAAACAAGCTGGCTATGCGATTGCCAACATCTCCCTTAAGCCTATTGGCGGTGTTGCGGGCGATGCGAGCGATGAGCAAATGCACATTGTGGCTGATCTTGCTGAAAAATATGCCTTCTCAGAAATTCGTGTCACGCATGAGCAAAACTTGGTTCTTGCCCACGTTAAAAAAGCTGACCTATTTGCTCTTTGGGAAACCTTGGAAGCAAACGGCATGGGCACACCGAACCTTGGGTTAATTACAGACCAGATTGTCTGCCCCGGGTTGGATTATTGCGCGCTCGCGAATGCACGCTCGATTCCAATCAGTCAGGAAATCACAGAACGGTTTGCCGATCTGGACCGCCAGCACAACATTGGCGAGCTGAAGCTGAAAATCTCCGGCTGTATCAATGCCTGCGGTCACCACCATGTCGGCCACATTGGTATTTTGGGCGTCGACAAAAAAGGCACCGAATATTATCAGGTCACTCTGGGCGGCTCAGCTGATGAATTTACAGCAGTTGGCAAAATTGTGGGCCGTGCGTTCACAGAGCACGAAATCGTTGATGCGATTGAAACGATCGTAGAGGTTTACCTCGGCCTTCGTGAGAGCCCTGATGAACGTTTCCTCGATGCGTATCGCCGTGTTGGCATTGCCCCGTTCAAGGAGAAATTATATGCCGATACTTAAAAAAGGCGCATGGACCTCCGATGAGTGGATCTCTGTTGATGATGACACCGAGCTACCGGCCAAAGGCGACCTACTTGTTTCCCTAACCCGCTATCAGGAAAACACCGAAGCCCTCACCGCGCGTGCGGGCAAACTCGGTGTGCGACTTGAAGCCAGCGAAGCGCCAGAAGCCATTGCCGATGTGGTTGGATCATTTGATCTCATCACCATCGACTTTCCCGCCTTCAAAGATGGTCGTGGCTATTCCTACGCCCGTCTTTTGCGGGAGCGGTTCGGCTATACTGGTGAGCTGCGGGCTGTTGGTAATGTGTTGCGCGACCAGCTCTCTTTGATGTGGCGGTGTGGGTTTGATGCCTTCCACGTCAATCAGTCGATTACACCTGAGGTGTTTGCGGAATCCATCGGAGAGCTGACATTAGTTTATCAACCAACCGGCGTTACCAAAGATACGATTATGAATGCGCGCCTCAAATAGGCTTTGCACATTCGAACCTCCTTTAAACCGGGCTGCTCATGCAGTCCGGTTTTTTTGGCTCTAACGCGGGGATTTTCAAAAAAAGTGCGGAACCGTTAAAATCTGCACTATCTACTTTAGGCTTTACCAACATACCCGCCCCTATTGTGGCATCAGACAGCTAAGGGGTTAGTGAAATGAGTATGATGATGAGAGCAAGAGTCCGTCCAAAACACAAAGGATC